>JAFGCP010000054.1 GCA_016932595.1 Deltaproteobacteria bacterium | reverse complement strand
ATTATGCAACTTTTCTTTTCGTGCACTGGTGCGGCCGGGATTTTATACTGCACACATGGCCCCGCCTGAGCCACTATACCACATTGACCCGGAAAAACGGCATGATCTCCGTGCTGCTTATCCGGCAATTACCCATAACGGGTTTTTATCTCAATTTACTGCTTGGCCTGATTCCTCTGTCGCATGCCGATTTTTTGCTGGGCAGCTTTATCGGCATTTTACCTGCAGCAGTTCCGGCAACACTCGTGGGGTCAGGGGCCACTGCCTTCTCTTCCGGAGAAAGTCAACTATATGCGTTTCTGGCAATCGCAGGGGGGATTGCGCTCTGGCTTCTGGCCGGCGGCTTGCTGCGTTTGTATCTCAAAAATAAAAAGGCAGAGGTATTGCAAGCGCCGATAGTGCAGGCTGCCGAGTCAATCCCTGTTTCGGAATAAGCAAAAGCGCGGTGCCGGCAGCAATAAACCGTCTGATTCCCTTCGCCTCTATCCTGTTGATTCCATCCCTCCCCTTGTGCTAAAAGGCAAAAGCCATATTGCTATAAAGTGTAGACTCCTGTATACTCTTAATCTTTTTTAAATTATGGATACAGAGTCTGTGTTTCAACTGAAAGGAGTTTCAAATGTCTGAAGTCGTGCGCTACGACAATCTCATGCAGTATTTGCTGCGCAAAAACGGCAACTATCTCTTCAAGGTCCCGTTCCGGGGCGGCTGGGCAGTGCTCAAGAACTATCAGGGCTCGCGCAGCCAGTTCGCGTATATGAAAAAGAGCGTAACTAACATACTCTACTACAACCAGACCTCGTTCATGCCCCGGGGGCGGTTAAAAACCGAGCTTGCCTGCATGCGCCTGTGGCGCGAGGCGGGAGTCCGGGTCTTTGATATTTATGACGACGTGGTCGTTGAAGGCCTGCGCGAGGGGTTTTACGCCATGTTCGAGTATGTGGACAGGCCGAAGTTCATCATGTACTTTGCCGATAAGAGCGTGCCGCTGGAAGAAAAGCTGGAGGTCTGGCGCAGGTTTCTGCCTGTCTGGCACCGGCGGCTGGCTCTGGCAATCGAGCGCCGGGAGGCGCGCCTGATTCATGAAAACGGCGATATGAAGCATGTGATGATCATGCCCGACGGCGACTTCCTGTTTTTTGATTTTGAAATGGCCTATCGCTCCCCCAACCGCGTGCCAGAGTTTGTTGCCCATGAGCTGCTTGCCTATCTCAAATCATTATGCAAAACCGTGGGCCGCGACCAGTGGCCCATTTTCCTGAAAGAAACAGCCCTGCACTTCCCCGATAAAAAGCTGCTCCGAAGCGCGTATGAGTTTCAGTTTGAGCACCCCAATCCTGCCTTGCGCATGCTCAGGCTGCTTGACCGGCTGCTGCGGCTGAAAAACAGGAAATATTTTTCAAAATACAATGTGGCGCGCCGGCTGCGCGATATTATTGATGCCGTCTGACAGCACTTTGCCAAAGAGATACACCACATTTATGGGCATGCAGGCCGAGGTGCTTGCCATGAGCAAGCGGGGCGACGGCAGCCACCGCGTGCTGAAGATGGAGTATCAGGGCAAGCCCGTTGTAGTGAAATGCTATGGCCTGAAGGGCAGCCGTCTGCAGGCCCTGTCGCGCCAGTTCGGCTCCCGTTTGCTGCTCGGGAAATCGACCTATACGGCCCGGGGGCGCTCTGCCACGGAACGGGCAGTGCTGGAGCTGTGGCGCCGGGAGGGTTTTGCTGCGCCCCGGGTGCTTGCTATTCCCGAGCTTGCCGGGGCCGGGCAGCCCTGTCTCGCCATGGAGTTTGTTCCCGGTGAGCTCATGTCAAAGCTCATCCGCTCCGCAGATGAGCCGCTTGCCCGGAAAAAAGATCTGGTTGCCCGTTTTGCAGAAACTGCCGGCCTCCGCCATGCCCGGGCTCTTGAGATGCGTGAGCCAGGCCTTATTTTCAAGCACCCGACCTTTAGCCATATAATTGTGAGCGGCGAGCGCCTTGTGCATTTTGATTTCGAGCAGGCCCTGACCCATACAAGCGGCATAGAGCGCTATATCCGGCATGAAATAGCCGGGTTTCTGCATGCTCTGCCGCGCGCGGACCAGGCGCTTTTTTTTGAGCTTTTTACCGCCTTCAGCATGAGCTATCCCGACAGGCAGAGGCTCGATCTGGTCATCCGAGAGCTTCAGCGCTTCGGCACCGTGCCGCTTGCTTTGTGGCTCGAGCCGTTTGGCTGGCTTTTTCTGCGCTTCAAGCGCTATGAAAAGATGGCAAGGCTTGCGCGCTCTTTTGCGGTAGCGCCTCCTGCCGGCACGACGACTCAGGGTTGATCAGCTCTCATGTCCAAAATGATTATTGTTTTTCGAAAACCACCGCCTCTGCGGCCATGGTTTATTAAGCAGGCAGCTCAAACATGCCGTGTTTTTTGCTTCCGCCCTTTCAGGGCGCAAGCAAGCCAGCCTCATGGCGGGTGGTTGGTGACTTGCGTTCGTGGTGAGCCCTGAGCTTGACGAAGGGTCGAACCATGAACGGCTGGCCTTTCCGGCAATGAACCGTTCAACCCTTCGACTTGCCCAGGGCGCGGGCGGTACAACGATTGTCGCATAAAAAAAAGACGGTGTGTCCACCGTCTTTTTTTTCGATTCAGCTCAGGCGCGCAGCCTTCAGATAATGGTTTTTTTTGTCAGCTGGTTTAAAGCATGCCACATTTTTTCCGGCGTTTTGCAGTCAAGCAGCTTTTCCCGCGCGGGCGCTTCGCGAAAGGCCTCCATGAGTCCCGTGATGAGCTGCAGGTAGAACGCGCTTGCCGCAAGGGGGATCACCATGAAGAAGAAAATGCGGGTCAGATGCTTTTTGGGGGCGCCGAAAGCAATGCCGTCTTTCTTGAGCCCGCAGGCCAGGATGAGCCCGCCGCCTTCAACGCCGCGCACATGCGGGAAGGCAAGGCCGTGCTCGATGGCCGTCGGCACGATTGATTCGCGGCTCAGCGCCACCTCCAGAAGCCGGTCAGGCTCTTCAATATAGCGCTGCTCGGCCAGAAGCTGCGTCATCTCGGCAAGCACCTCCTGGCGGTCTTTCCCTGCAAGCTCGGGTATCATGAGACTGCTGGCCGAAAACCGGTTAAGGCCGGCGCTGGGCTTGACGACGCGCTTCACCTGCCGGGGCAGGCTGTCGCGGTAATAGATGATGCGGGTGCAGCGGGGGCACTGTATGATTTTTTCTCCCACCTGCACTTCATAGGCAAGGATAGTGGGCACAGCCATGCCGCAGCCCGTGCAGATGCCCTTGGCCATGGGCACGACTGCCGTGGCATAATGCTTGATGAGTTTTTGAAAAAGCTGGGCTGTTTCTTTGGGTATGCCGCCGGTCAGCGACTTAATCGATTCTTGAAGTGTTTGCAGGTGCGTTTCCGTGGTAAGGGCCTTCTGTTCTGCAAGGGTGAAGCTCAGGTCCTGCAGCTGTATCAGTTGATTCATTATTTGCTTCATGCGAGGGCGTCTCCGTGATAAAAGGTGGTTAGAGAGGTGTGAAATTTGTATTCTTATATTTATAGGAAAATCGGGATTTTTTCAAGAGGAATCGCCTGTATGACCCTTGCAACAAGATACACGACCATACCCGTTACTGCCATTGATCTCAGCGACAGGGCTTTTGTTATAACGTTCGGTAGACCATGGGACGGCCTTGCCAGCTCAATTCAGGAGGCGGGGCTCATAAACCCGCCGGTGCTGGCAGCACAGCCCGGAAAGCCCATATACCGCATGGTCTGCGGTTTTCTGCGCGTGCAGGCCCTCCGGCAGCTGGGTGTCTCGGAGTT
>JAFGCP010000053.1 GCA_016932595.1 Deltaproteobacteria bacterium | reverse complement strand
GGTCGTTGGCGCCGGTTGTGATTTTGCCGCGCAGTTTGCCGTTGACCTGAATGACGATCTCCACTTCATCCTCCCGGGCAACTTCAGGATCAAAGTCCGGCCACGGCGTCTGCATGATGTTTTCCCGGCCACCCAGCAGGGCCCAGAGCTCTTCGCACATATGGGGCACCATGGGCGCCAGCAGCAGCACCACGGCCTGTACCGCCTCCTTGAAAGCAAAGCCGCGGGCGGGATCAGCGCCCTGCTTCAGATTATACTGGTAGAGATGGTTCAAAAGTTCCATAACGGCGCTGATGGCAGTATTGAAATGGAATCGCTTGTCGATGTCCTCGGTGACCTTGCGGATAGTCTGATGGGTTTTTCGCCGCAGGGCCTTCACCTCGGCATCGGGAGCAAAGCCCGCGGGGCATGATGCATGCCGCCTGATTATATCCAGATTGTCGGCCGCGATGCGCCACACGCGCTGCAGAAAGCGGAATGAGCCCTCGACGCCTTTATCGCTCCAGGCAAGGTCCATCTCCGGGGGTGCGGCAAACAGGCAAAAAAGCCGCGCCGTGTCAGCGCCGTATTTACCGATGAGCAGCTCGGGGTCGACAACATTTTTGCACGATTTCGACATTTTTTCGATGCGGCCCACCTGGGCAGAGCCGCCGCATTTTTTGCAGGCGCCGTTTTCAGCCTCTTCGGGAAACAGCCAGCCGCACTTTTCGCAGCGGTAGGTTTCCATGCAGACCATGCCCTGCGTGAGCAGATTGACAAATGGCTCGTCGACTTCTATAAGGCCGAAATCCCGCAGCACTTTCGTGTAAAAGCGGGAGTACAGCAAATGCAGCACCGCATGCTCGATGCCGCCGATATACTGATCAACGGGCATCCAGTAGTTGACCCGTTTTTTGTCCAGCATGCCCTCATTAAAGTCAGAGCAGGTATAGCGGGCAAAATACCATGAGGACTCCACAAAGGTATCCATCGTGTCGGTTTCGCGTCGTGCAGGTTTGCCGCAGACCGGGCAGGCTACATTCACAAACTCCGGCACATCCGAAAGAGGGGAGCGGCCCAGAACCTCAAGCGAGACCTTCTCCGGCAGCAGCACGGGCAAATCTTTTTCAGGCACCGGCACTGCGCCGCAGCCGTCGCAGTAAATCATGGGAATAGGCGCGCCCCAGTAGCGCTGGCGCGAAATGCCCCAGTCCTTGAGCCGGTAATTCACCGCCTTTTTGCCGATACTTTTTTTAGCCAGCGAATCGGTGATGGCGGCCTTGGCAGCTTCATTGGGCATGCCGTCGAAGGGGCCGGAATTGGCCATGATTCCCGGATCAACATAGGCGGCTGTCATATCGGCGGCAACAAGCTGCCGCCCTTCGGGCTGGATAACTACCTTGATCTCAAGGCCGTATTTTTTTGCAAACTCGAAATCACGCTGGTCATGGGCAGGCACGGCCATGACAGCTCCCGTGCCATAGTCCATAAGAACGAAGTTAGCGACATAGACAGGCATGCGGTAGCCGGTCACGGGGTTTATGCAGTAGCTGCCGGTGAAGACGCCCTCTTTTTCAAGGTCATCGGAGCAGCGGACGATTTTGTCCTGCTTCAGCGTCTTCTCAATGAAGGCTTTTACCGTTGCCGCCTGCGGCGTATCCTGTGAAAGGCTAATGGCAAGGGGATTTTCCGGCGCTATGCTCATGAATGTCGCGCCGTAAAGCGTGTCGGGCCGCGTGGTGAAGACGGTTATTTTCCTGTCGGTATTTTCAATCGGGAAGTCGATTTCCGAGCCGTAGCTGCGGCCGATCCAGTTGCGCTGCATGGCAACGACCCGGTCGGGCCAGCCGGTGAGCGTATCAAGGCTGTCCAGCAGCTCATCGGCATACTGCGTGATGCGGAAAAACCACTGCTCAAGCTCCTTCTGCTGCACCTGGCTTTTGCAGCGCCAGCACTGGCCTCCCTCGACCTGCTCATTGGCAAGCACGGTCTGGCATGAGTCACACCAGTTTACCTGTGACTTCCGGCGGTAGGCCAGGCCCTTCTCCCACATTTTGATGAACAGCTGCTGCTCCCATTTATAATAATCGGGTGAGCAGGTGGCAAGCTCGCGGTCCCAGTCATAGCTGAACCCGAGGCGCTTGAGCTGAACCTTCATCGCTTGGATATTTGCATAGGTCCAGGCTGCAGGATGGGTCTTGTTGCTGATGGCGGCATTTTCAGCAGGCATGCCGAAAGCGTCCCAGCCCATGGGGTGCAGTACATTGTACCCGCGCATCATCTTGTAGCGGGCTACCACGTCGCCAATGGTGTAGTTGCGCACATGACCCATGTGAATGCGGCCAGAAGGGTAGGGGAACATCTCGAGCAGATAATATTTCTCTTTGCCGGCATCCTCGCCGACCTTGAACGTCTTTGTGTCGTCCCAGTATTTCTGCCACTTTTCCTCAATGGCATGAGGGGTGTATGCTGCGGTGTCCATGCTCTGCGTGCCTGAGAATAAAAAATTCAACTGTTTAAGAATGCTTTAATTTTTGATTTTTAACACAGTTTAGCGGGGGTGGCAAGACAAACTGTCCGGCGCCTGTCTTCTCATGTCGAAACCCGGCAATTTTGATTTGCCGGAAAAAACTTTTTGTCCTATAGTGTGTTTTAAAGAATATAGTGTTGCGAATTTTTAAATAATAAAAAATAAAAAATATTAATT
>JAFGCP010000365.1 GCA_016932595.1 Deltaproteobacteria bacterium | reverse complement strand
TGAACGTATCAGGCCTGTCCGCCCAGACGGCATCTTTGAGTTCGCGCAGCCATGAGCCCACGGACAGTCCGCGCCCTTCGAGGCGGTCTTTTTTAATATTTATATGAAACCGCTCCTGCAGGCTGTAGGCAAGGCAGGCGATACGGTGGTCGAGCCGGAGGGCCTGCACCGCGTAATGCGGATGCACATCGACAAAGGCCGCGGTACGGGGCGCGGATTCAGGCCGCAGCGGCTTAAAACGCTCGGAGCAGATAAACCGGACTTTTTTAAGCGCCCTGGCGCCGATCTCAATTGCTTCAATGATAAAGGGATAGGCATCGACAAGATTCCAGGTATAGCCTGCGAGCTTGCCCCTGACATTGGCGATGATGCCCGGCGGGCCGAATATGCGCAGGGTCTTGTCGCGGCCGAGATTCAGGCGAAGCAGATGGTCAAAACCGATGAAGTGATCAATATGGGTATGAGAGACAAATACGTCTTCTACTTTGAGCAGCCTGCCCGGTTCAAGGCGGCTCACATCACCTAGATCAATGAGCAGGGCCTTCTTCTCCCCGGCCAGGCGCACATACAGGCTAGGGTCGCCAAAAGGCTGATTGAGCAGCCGGTGCTGAAACAGGTTCGTCATAGCTGCTGGGCCTGCATGATTGTAGGGGACAGGCAATCGGCAAGCAGGGGCCAGACCTCTTCCTGCAGCCTGCTCATTTCATCGTAGAGCTTCATAAATTCAGCCAGCCTGCCGTTTGTTTCTAGGGCCTCGGCGACCATTTTGCAGTTAACCTTCACGCAGGGGAATGAGCGCATGGCGCCGGGCAGCACGCAGCCGGTATCGCCGAGAAATGTGCAGCTCCTGCCGTCGGCATGGTGCCTGCGCAGATGAAGCGGCGCTTCATGAAGCATGCGGTACAGAAAATAATCGCTTTCGGTGAACCAGCCGTCAACGGGCATGCACTTGCAGCAGGAGGCAATGCAGGCGCTGCACAGCTCCGGGGTTATGGCATCCATAAGCTCGCGCACGCGCGCCTGCACGTCTGACGTCTCTTCGGCAAGCTCGCGGAGCCGGTCCATGTTTTCGGGATGGCGCTCCCGATAGCGCTGAAATTTCTCTTCCAAACAATCAATGCCCATAGAAGCCTCTGCTGTTTTTGCACCATATGCAACTATATACCAAAACCCCGGCACCGTAAAGGTTTGTCATTGTCTCCCCGGGGATTTTCTGGTACAGTTACTGCGTATTTTAAAGCATTTCCGCTTACTGCTCATGAAAGGATATGAGGCTCCATGGAAAACGTTCGCGTTCGTTTTGCCCCCTCCCCCACCGGCTATCTGCATATCGGCGGCGCCCGCACAGCCCTGTATAACTGGCTGTTTGCGCGCAAGCACAAAGGCGCCTTCATCCTGCGCATCGAAGATACCGACACCGAGCGCTCGACGCAGTCTTCCATAGACGAAATACTTGACGGCATGCGCTGGCTCGGCATCGACTGGGACGAGGGCCCCTACTATCAGTCAGAGCGCATCGGCAGGCACCAGGAAGCGGCCCGGAGGCTTCTGGAAACCGGCCATGCCTATAAATGCTTCTGCACCAGAGAGGAACTGGAGGCAAAGCGCGGGCATGCCCTGAAAGAAAAAACCGACAGCAAGTATGACGGCACCTGCCGAAGGCTTTCTGACGAGGAAATCAAAAAGCGCGAGGACCGCGGCATGCCCTATGTGGTGCGGTTCAAAACGCCGCAGACCGACGGCGCCGTTGTGCTTGAGGATGCCGTATACGGCACCATTGAAAAGCGCTATGCTGATATCGAGGACTTTGTTATCCTGCGCTCCGACGGCCACCCGCTGTATGTTCTGAGCAATGCCGTGGACGATAACATAGACCGCATCAGCCATGTGCTTCGGGGCCAGGACGGCATCGCCAATACGCCCAAGCAGATTCTTATCTACGATGCCCTGGGTTTCAAAAAGCCGGTGTTTGCCCACATGTCCCTGACGCTGGACACCAAAAAGGCGAAAATCTCCAAGCGCAAGCATGGCGAGGTGGTGACCGTGGCCTACTACAAGGAGCGCGGCTTTCTGCCCTGGGCCCTGTGCAATTTTCTGGCCCTGCTCGGGTGGGCCACATCCGACAGCCGCGAATTCTTCACGCGCGAGGAAATGATCGAAGCCTTCAGCCTTGAAGGAATCAGCCGCAGCAACGCCATTTTCAACTACACGGCAGGAGACCCCAAAAACTGGACCGACCCCAAAGCCATATCCATAAACGCCCGCTACATGAGCATGCTGCCGCTGGATGAGCTTATTCCGTATGTGCGCGACGAGCTGAAGTCATCAAACCTGTGGGATGATGCCTGGGACGGCGACAAAAAACAGTGGTTTTATTCGGTTGTGGATCTCATCCGCACGCGGCTGCATACCATAAAAGATTTTTCCACGCTGGGCCGCCCCTATTTTGCAGACGACTACAGCTTTGAAGAGGCCGCCGTTCAAAAAAATCTGAAAAAAGAGCCCCGGATAAAAGACTCTATCTCCGAGCTTGCCGATATGTTTGAACAGCTGCCCGCCTTTGACCTTGAAAGCACAGAGCATGCCGTGCGCGAGCTGTCGGAAAAACTCGGCATCAAGGCAGGCCTTATCATCAACGGCGTGCGCACGGCCGTGACAGGCCAGGCCGCAGGCCCCGGGCTTTTCGAGCTTCTGATGGCCGTCGGCCGCGAGCGGGTTATTGCGCGCATTCGCAACGCGGCCGCGCACCTCTGTACCTGAATACTGTGCAGCGAGGGCTCTCCGTGAACAGCTATGACATGCTTCGCAATGTGAGCCGCACCTTCGCTCTTTCAATAGAGCAACTGCCCGGCCTGCAGCGGGAGGCCATAACCGTGGCCTATCTGCTGTTCCGCGTTGCCGACTGCATTGAAGACCATGACATGCTGGATGCCCGCACCAAGGCGCGCCTGCTGCGCCTGTGGGCAGGCATCGTTACCGGCAAGGAGCCTGTTGATGCTCTCACTGACGAGCTTGCCCGCCTGAACGGCTCAGACCCCGAAGTCTATGTTGCCCAGCATGCAGACAGCGTCATGGCCCACCTGAAAAGCCTTCCCGAAACACACCGCGCTATTCTTGCCCGCCATGTCAACGAGACGGCCCTTGGCATGGCTCGCTGGCAGGAGCATGGCCCCTTTGTTCGCGATGAAGCCGAGATGGACGATTATATGCATGAAGTTGCAGGCCGCGTCGGGTGGCTTTTAACCGAAGTGTTTGCCCTGCACAGCCCGGCAATCGCCGCACAGAAAAACCGCCTCATGGAGCTTGGCCGCGAATTCGGCCTGGCCCTGCAGACCGTCAACATCATCCGCGGCATGCGCAAGGATTTCGAGCGGGGCTGGATATTTGTGCCTGAAACATTCTGCGGCCATGCGGGCCTGGATTCGGTTCAGCTTTTTGATCCGGCCCATGAACCAGCAGCGCTGCAGGTGCTGGGCATGCTCACGGCCAAGGCCCGGCGGCATCTGGACAACGGCATTGCCTATATACGGCTTCTGCCGCGCGGGCTGCGCAGGCTGCGGCTGTTCTGCATCTGGCCTCTGCTGTTTGCCGCACGCACCCTTGCCATAAGCGACGGAAATCCTGCTGTTCTGCGGAACGAGGCAAAGATAACGCGGGCTGAAGTGCAGCGCATTGTTGGCATCTCGGGCATGCTCTGCTGGTCAAACACGCTGCTTACCGGATACTATAAAAGCCTGCTCAAAAAATAAAAAAGTGGGCGGCGCACAGCCTGCCGCCTCATTCCGGCCTCATCGCTACAGGCCTCAAACGCCCTGTGCGTACCGTCTCTGTACCGGAATACAATAGCGGATGATGGGGCATTGGGGCCTCCCATAAGGGGCCTTTGTCGCTGCACGTACACGCCCCTGCTGCGGGCGCAGGCTGAATTTTGAGCGGTGCCTTCGCCGTGAAAATGTTGCCCGGCAGGTGCCAATCTGCTACACTGTTTGCATAAGTACCCCCTCTACCGGAGCATGCCATGAAAATTGTGGATTTCGTTACCGAAACAAAAGAGCAGGTCATCAAAAAAATTCTCGCACTCTCCGGCGGCACCTGTGACCGCCGCAGCGTTCCCTTCACGGTCGGCACGGCCGATGTGGCCATCATACGCGGCGGCTGTATCGAAAAGGCCGCCATTACCCACATGACCATGAACCAGATACAGCCGCCCGAGCTCGACCGCAAGGTTGACTACATGGTCTTCCAGGTGGAGATATTCCCCGAAAACCCGAACTGCCCCTTCGGCCATTTCAATACCGAGTGGGCACTCACGGGCGATGGCCCCTATCACATGAACCTGGATCTCTTCCCTGCCGTGGATATCAGTGAAGACCTGCTGAGCGCGAAAGCCGCAATGGATAGCATTGCAGACCGCTTCGGCATCGACCGCATGAAGCTGCGCGAAGGTTTGGACGGGCAGTACAACATGCCCCACTGGGACAAGCCCCTTGCCGCCATGGCCGGCTGCAAGCTCATGCATCTGCATGAGGACAAGCTTGATCTGTTCATCGACTCCTACCGGACTTTCTTTGATGCCTATACCGCAATCCTGCAGAAGCGCAAAGATGCGCCTGTAACCGATGCCGGCATGCAACTGAAGCTGCGACGAAACGGCAAATGGCTTGAATATTTAACGATGAAGGACATAGCGGTGAAAATGGGCCTTGGAGTGGGCATACCGGCCGATGTGATCGTCAACCTGAGCTTCCCGCCCTCGGCCATATTTTAATAATGCATATTTCACCGCAGGGGCGGTTCGCGAACCGCCTCCTGCCGAAAGTAAGCGCCATGAAACCTGAACCATTCATTGTCGGCATTGCAGGAGGAACCGGCTCGGGCAAGACAACCGTTGCAGCCGGGCTCGCGGCCGCCCTGGGGGCTGACCGCGTTACGCTCATCGATGCTGACTCCTACTATGCCGACCTCTCGCACCTGTCGCTGCAGGAGCGGCACCTGGAAAATTTCGACCACCCCAATGCGCTTAACCTTGCTCTGCTTGCGCAGCACCTGCGCAATCTCAAGTCGGGCAAGCAGGTCACCCGGCGCGTCTACGACTTTGCCACCCATACGCATCTGCAGGAAACGGTGATACTGCAGCCGGCCCCCGTCATTCTTGTAGAGGGCATACTTATCTTTGTGCCCTCTGAGCTCCGCCGCCTGTTTGATTTGACCATATATCTTGATGAAGATGCCGACATACGCCTGCTGCGGCGCATGCAGCGGGACATTGCCGAGCGGGGCCGCACCATTGAGTCGGTGGCACGGCAGTATCTTGAGCAGGTTCGGCCCATGCATGTGCAGTTCGTGGAGCCGACCAAATCCCGCAGCGATATCGTCATCGATCCGGGGCAGGAACTCAAGCATATCATCGACCGGCTGACGGCACGCATTCGAAAGGCGACTAATCATGGCTAAATTTCTGAACATTAAAAAACGCTCAGCAAAGCTCCCCAACGGCCATACCGCCCGCCTTGAACTTGTGGAGCATCCCGGCGCAGTGCTCATTGTGCCGTTTCTCACCAGGGATGCAGTCATTCTGCTGCGGCAGTTCAGGCCGGTGATCAACGCCTATATTTTTGAGCTTCCGGCGGGCACGCTGGAAAAGGGCGAACAGCCCCTTGCCTGCGCCCGCCGCGAAATCATCGAAGAGACGGGATACAGCGCAAAAAAGCTTACGCGCCTCGGCATCATTTATCCCGTGCCTGGCTACTCAACCGAAAAAATCACAATGTATAAAGCCGAAAATTTAACCGAGCGGGGCAGCGCCTGCGAGGCCGATGAAGTCATCGAGACGCTCGTGGTGACAAAAAAAACGGTTCGGGAATTCTTTGCCGCCGGAAAAATAATTGATGCCAAAACCATTTGCGCTTTTGCCCACTGCGGCTGGCTGTAACTGTCTGCAATTGTATGCTCATGCGCCTGCATAAAAAGTTTTGCAGGCGCCACGCCTCAACCATCTCCCCCGGGCGGGGGCTAGGAGGGCTGAATTCCCCACTAGTAGGCCATGACAATTCATTTTGGCAGTTTCCCACTGTAGGAGCGGGTTCAGCCGCGAAACGATCGCGCATACATGCGCTCCTACAAAGCGGACACACTGCATACTTTGAAATGTCACGGCCCACTCGTGGGGATAAGGTGGAGAGTGCCTGTAACTGATACTTGCAAAAGTGAAGACCTGCTACTGCTGAAACGGAGGCTGCTATGGATCGGAACTACCTGCTGAACTCCGTCGACGATGTCTGCGCGCTGCTGCATCAGCTCTCGGTAGAAAGCGATAGCGCATCCCTCAGGCGGGGGCTCGTGCGCATTGTCATGTATACGCGCAGCCGCAGTTTTTTTTCAGGCCGCAGCACCGAGTCGATCGGAGACATTGAAACCGCCCTCATCGCCTTCCTTGATGCCTATACCGGGTCCGGCATCGAGGACCTCTACGGCATGCTGCGCGAAATCATCACCCAGGTGCCCAAATTCCAGATCTTCGGCATCGACATAACCGAGCTTCGCGAAATCACCCACGATTTCGATGCCGCCTGGCGTGACCATGACGCCTTTGCCTCGATTGCCGCCGACATCCGCAAGCTTGTTCACCAGCACCTTTCCGAAAAAGTCATAGCAAAAATTGAAAATTTCAGGCTGTTTCTCCTGTCGCCTCTTGAAAGCGGGCTTATCGACGACAGCGTCATTACCGGCGCCACCTCCGCCGACAAGCAGGCGATGCTCAGCTCGGGGCTTTTTCAGCAGCTTCTCCAGCTCAAGGACAAGCTTGCTACCGCCTGGGCAGGCAAAGAGGCAAGGTCGCAGCAGGGCGACTTTGCCGAGCTGCTTCAGAGGATTATGGCCGATGCCGACAGCGAAACGCTGCGCCGTGAAGAGGGCTATGCGGAATCACTGGCCGTGCTGCCCGCAATGATTGAGCGCCTGAAGGCCTTTGATATCGGCGCAATGGCCATCGGAAAAATCCGCCATGGCCTCAAGCACCTTATTTTTTCGGTCCTTGCGGGGCAGCTGCCCCGCAAGGGCGAAACCGCCCTGCGCCTCATCAC
>JAFGCP010000052.1 GCA_016932595.1 Deltaproteobacteria bacterium | reverse complement strand
GACACATCGCCCAGGGTCAGCCGAGGCAGCCCCGGCATCTGTATGGTGACTATCGGCTCCCTGCTGCACAAGCCGGAGCAGCCGACAGCCTCAAGGCTAGCGGGAACCTTCTGCCTCCGAAGCTCCCTGCGCAGAGCTGCGAAAACCACGCCCGCCCCTTTTGCAATGCCGCAGGTGGCAAGACCGACGGTAATCCTCGTTAAGGACGGAAACAGCATCCGCCCGCCGCTTTTTTCAAGCTTTGCAAGATCTGTCCGTGTCCGCACCTTCATCATTGATACTTCTCCAGAATTGAAGAGATCCTGTCCTGCGTGGTATCTGCATGTATATCATTATTGACTTTTACTACCGGCGCCAGAGCGCAGCAGCCAAGGCAGCGCACCGTATGCAGACTGAACCTGCCGTCTCTGGTTCTATCTTCCGGCTTGATCTGCAGATGACGGCTGATGCGCTCGGCAATGCGGCCGCCACCTTTGATATGGCAGGCCGTACCCAGGCAGACATCTATGGTATTGCGGCCCCGGGGAATGAGGCTGAAGGCGCTGTAAAACGTGGCGACCGCAAATGCTCTGCTTGCGGGCACCTTAAGCTTATCTGCCGCATACCGCACTGCTTCTTCAGACAGATAGCCCTGCTGCTTTTGTATATCCTGAAAAACCGCGATCAGCGACTTTGCCGAGGACTTATGCTTTTTTATGCTGGCGTCAATGCTCTTTTTTTTCCCGGGCTCCATGCATTTTCCCTTTATGTCGAGCTGATAGTTGTTTTCCGGCCGGACAAACCGCGCAGGTTTTTATCTGCCAGGTTCTGAATCTGCTCAAGCTCCCGGCCGCTAATGGCAGGCACGAGCGGCTGCAGCCGGGTGTAGCAGCTTGCCGGGGCTGTTGCTGCTACCGTGAGGGTGCAGCTCCCCTTGGCCGCTTCATAGAGCGGAAAAAGCCCCGTATCCACTGCGCGCTTTCCCGAATCCAGGCTGAGGGCCGGATCATAAAGGCAACCGGTCGGGCAGGGCACAAGCATGCCGATAAAACCCGTGCCGCCGCAGCGCAAAGCTGCGCTGATTTTTTCAATACAATCAAAAGGATAGGCCGGGCATGCCGTTGCAAAATAATCCGGCTTTGCGGCTTTTGCTTTTTTCAGGCAGGCCTGCATTTTCTCAAAACGCTGCAGAATGCCGCAGGTCCGGTCAGGATAATAACCGGGCCCGGCAGAAGCGCTGTGCCGCTCAATGCCGGCCTCATTGAAAAAACAAATATACAAAAAAGGCTGTTTCTTTTTCCGTGCCTCAGCGCACAGCGCAAGGCCCTGGTCAAGACTGCTGGCCTCTCCGGCAGCAGCCGCAATTCTATCCGCAGCAGCCTTCGGAGCCGGCGCAAAGGATTTACCGTCAAAAAGCCACCATCCGCTATAAGGGAGCCCGGAGTCCCGCAATTGTCCTGCCGGGCTGCCATAGGGATAGCGCCGGCTATGGGCCAGGGCTTTTGCAATGATCCTGACAGCCATGGCCCGTCCGCAGCCCGGGCAGGAACGCAGCCCGGCCACAAAATCTTCTTCCTGGGGCAAAAGCCTGGGTGCAAATACTGAATAGCGGTCCATAAAAATATCCGATTCCTGCAGGCTCTCCACCTACACCTTTTCGGGAGCCATGGTTATTGCATCATTCCAGCACACGGCCGCGCACATGCCGCAGCCCTTGCACCGCTCCGGGTCGCTGTCATAAAAGCCCTGATCAACCGGACGTACTGCTGCATCCGGGCAGGCAAGCCAGCACATGCCGCACTTGAAGCAGCGCTGCCTGTCCCAGACCGGCTTCTTCTCGCGCCAGGCCTGGCCTGCACATGCCGCAACACACAGTGTTGTGCCGATGCCGTACTTTTGTTCAATACCTCCAGCTGCCTTTTTCATGCAGGTCCCCTGCCGTTTGTCTGTTAATTTTTTCCGACTATATATTCCCCTTCAAACCCCACAGCTTCGATATACAGACCCTTGACCCCGCCATAGCCGGGATACACCTCACCCAACACTTCGATCTCTCGGCCCACCATGGGAACAAGGGTCGCCCAGGTAAAAGTTTTTGTTTTCTTTTGCGCTTCTGTGAGAACACGCTCGAACCGGTATGCCCCGAGGCTTTCCGAATCGGCTTCCCCTTTTTTCACCGTCGGGTAGTAGAGCGTTCCATCCTGCGCGAGCAGGAAAACCTTGCTGTTGCGCTCAGCGCTTCTCAGCGCCGTGCGCAGCTCGGCATCGGTATAGGGCTTGCCATAGGGCTTTTTCTGCGGATCTGTCGTGCCGTTGAAAAACGAATTGCCTTCCACAAGCACGCCTTTGATCGTTTTGCCCTCTTTTTGCGCGGCAAAAAACCTGTCCTCAAGGCTGTGCAGTCTTTCCGCCCGCTGCTCTTTAAGCGTTTTTTCCTGAGCAAAAACCGGTTGAACAAAAATCGTCAGCACCAGCATGCAAAAAAGAAAAATATACGCATATCTCATGGCTGTCTCCTTTAATGCTTTAATTCGTCTCATAAAATCCGCAATCAGAATTCCAGGATATCAATGTATGTCCTTTATCTCGATCATATCCTGTTTTCTGCTTCGCAAATCCTTCACGATAAGCCAGGTCGAAACGACAAACCCGCCGATAATCACCGACATGATTGGCCAGTTAATATGCACCCACGGCTCCTTCAGCATGCCCCACTTGGCAAGTATCTCAATATCGTTCCACAGGATTGTGACCGTGGGGATGGCATAGCGAAGGTTGGCGCCGAAACGGTCATACCCGAGCAGCTTGTAGGTAAGATAAAAGAAAACCGAAAAAGAGGCAAAAAACAGTATGTAGATAAACCAGGAGTATGCGCCGAACAAAGCCTCGTCATAGCCGATCATCAGCAGCACATAAAACGTCCAGGTGACCATGATATATTCAAAAAATGTCCGGGGGCCGTAGTTGTCAATCTTGCCGGTGGCAATCGCCCCCCGCATAAGCCGCAGCTTGCGCCTGAGATAAAAGATGAAGTTGCACCGCACGCTTTCCTGAAACAGAAGATACAGAAACACCATAAGCAGCAGCATATAGGTCCACTTTATCATGCGGTATTCAGGGTAGCTGCCGTTCCAGGTATAGGTGACGCCCAGGTCATGGCCGCCGTACATGAGGCTGTACTCAAAGGCAAACCAGACCGACAGGCCCGCCAGGCAGCCGAAAAAGCTCTGCCACGAGTCTGATTTCATAAACCTCGTTGCGTACAGGGTGAGAATACCCACTATTACGCAGCCCCAGGCAAAATCATATTTTATAGCCGGATTGTATTTTTCAATAAGCACCATGACGATATGCCCGATTGCCGAAAGTCCGAAAATCCAGACAAGGGAAACGGCTGTGTAAAAAATTGATTTCAGGGTGATAACGGGTTTTTTCGAAGCCATAGGACAGTGCTCCTTTCTCGAATCAGGGATACTCTTTATAAAAATCCGTTTTCAAAAAAATTATTTGCGCAGCATATTTCCCTTTGCCCGGGACATATAGCGGGCAACATTTTCTATGGATTTCACAAATTCCCGAACTTCTTCCTGGCTCAGCTCGCACAGAAATTTTTCAAGCTTCTGCTTGCGCGCCTTCATGAGGTAATCGACCATCTTTTTACCCTGTGCGCTCAGGCTCACGAGCACGATGCGCCGGTCTTTCTCATCCCGCTGCCGTTCAAGCAACCCGTTCTGGAGCAGCCGGTCAACCATGCTCGTCATGGTGGAAAAAGACACTCCGTGCGCCCTGCTCAGCTCAGCCATGGTAAAGGTTTTCTGATGAAAAAAACTGACAATCACTTTTATCTGCGAGCTGGTCAGATCGACCTTGATCAGCTGGCTGGGATTTATGGTTTTTGAAATTTCATTGTATGCCAGGAAAATACGATTGCCTATTGCATCCCAGTCTTTTCCCCTCCGCTCCTTTTTCATACACACCTCCTGAAATGAAACAAAATTGTAAGCAATCAACTATTGGTTAAGGGTCTGTCCCATAACATCCGAGGGAAACATAAGCATGGTTCCTGCAAGCTGCTGGAGAATATCAGGCCGCTCTGCCATAATTTTCGGCATACAGGATTGCAGCCTGCTGCCAAGCAGGCCTACGGCCGTATAGGGATTGAATGTTGGAGGAAAAGGCTCGGCGCCCATAAGCCCGAAAACATAGTCAATCACTTCGGGGGTTCCCATCGTGTAGGCAAGCCCGAAAATAGACAGATAATCCTGATAGTCATACTGCTTTATATAGGTGTTGAGCCACCAGTCTTGATAGCCTGCTATCGCCCGCGGCGGCAGCTCCAGCTGCTGCTCCTTCAGTGCGGCGGCCACGGCGCAGCCGCCGCGCCATCCGGAAATCATGGCTCCCAGGCATTCAAGCTCCTGGCATCCACCGGCATCACCCACGATGAGCACATTGTGCCTGAAGGGTTTGATGACCGGAGAGTAAATGTACTCGACGGCAGCCGTCTCATGCACAACCCGGGCCGCCTTGAACCAGGAAGCATACCGGGCGTCTTGTACGAGAGCTTCATAGGCGGTCTGCAGATCAACCGAGCCCTCAAGGGTAAGCACAAGCAGGTTCCATGCACCGCCCTCAGGTCGCGGCAGCAGGAAAAGATAGACCGGCTTGCCCTCAAGAAAGGCAACCGCAGTAAGAATAGACGCGCCGTGGGGTGACGTGAAGCCCTGAAGGAAGTATGATTTGGCATAGAGGTTGGCGATATGGCGCCGGTTATTGTTATAACCGAGCTGCTGCACAATGCGGGAGTTGGTGCCGTCGGCAGCTATAAGGTATGAGCAGAGGATCGGGCCGGCAGCCGTCTGGACGACAACGCCGCCCGGTGCCGGCTGTATGCCGGAGCATTCGGTGCCCGCAAGCAGGTCGACATGATCGCCCTGTACCTCCTCGAGCAGGCAGGAAAGCAGGATTTCCTTGTCGTAGGACAGGGCGATGGGCGCCGCCTGCCCGCCGCCGAACTGCATGCTGTTCATGCACGGTGAAAACATATGCCATTCGTGCAGGCTCTTCACCGGCCCGGTATAGGGAAACGAGAGCCCCATCACGGGAAAGCAGAAGCGCCTGTCGCGGGCGTTATAATGAAACAGGTCGCCGAAAAAGTACTCGTTTGGCGGCAGAAGCGACTGGCCGCATGAGCGGGTGACGGCCTTCATATCCGTCTTGCGCTCTAGCACGGCAACGTCAAATCCGTTCTCTGCAATCGCTTTTGCAGCAAGCAGCCCTGCGGGCCCCGCGCCGACAACCGCAACATCATAGCGTTCTTTCATATGCAAGCTCCTTTTTCATTCGCGCTTAATTTTTTCTCACTGCTCAGTACCCGTTACCCGGCGCTTTATTGCAGTTCCCGTATCGGCTCACACCCCCTGGTTGCCTCGGCAAGCACCTGGCTCATCGGCTGAGACATCTTTGCAAGCTTCTCAAGCATGGCCGGCCGCTCTTTCTGTATCGTTGGCAGCAGCCTCTGCATGAGCTGCCCGATATGGCCAATTGCCGCATAGGGATTCCAGCATGGCGGAAGGGGTTCTTTAATCAGGCTGAAGAGGTAATTTAAATCATCCTCGGTATCCAGCACATAGGGCAGGGCAAAATTCATGATATATGCTTCATGGGGGCATTTCTCAATGTAGGTGGCCTTCCACCACTGCACATAGTCTGCAATGCCCCGTGATGCGATACCGATGCTATCCTCCCTCACGGCAGCAGCTACGGCCCCGCCCGCCTTCCACCCGCTGATCATGGCCCCCGTATTTTCAAGCTCCTGACAGGAGCCGGTATCTCCGGCAAGAAGCACCCTGCCCTTATACGGCTCCTTTACCGGAGAATACATATACTGAGCTGAGGCAAGCTGCCGCGTGCTTTCGGCATGTGTAAACCATGCTGAAAAAAACGGGCTTTCCTGAGTAAAAAAGCGCTCAACCTTCTCAAGATCGGCCCGGGGGTCAAGCGCAAGAAAGGCGACCGAATACTCGCCCTCATACGGCCGGGGGAATATAAACATGAATCCGGGAGCCGGGGTCCGGTAGCATATGCTCGACAGCAGAATATCAGGGTCAGGCAGGTTCAGGTTCTGCATGTGAGAACCGCGGCTCAGCAGATAGCTGTAAAAGGTCCTCCCCTCATTAAACCCGCATATTTTTGCAATGCGGGAGTTGGTGCCGTCTGCAGCTATGAGATACGACCCTTCAACTGTTTTACCGCTGCCGCTGACCCTCACGCCATCATTCATTGTTTCAACGCCGGTTACATCTATGCCGGCATGCACCTCAACGCCTGCATCCTGAACTTCCTGCAAAAGGCAGCGGAGAAGAATCTCCTTGTCATAGGCAAGCCCCACCATGCCGGAGTCACCCTTCTTTCGCGTCTCCTCAGGCAGACCAAACGGCATCCGGTTGCCGCAGGGGGAATAGATATGCCAGGCAGTGCAGTTCTGCACCGGCCCGTCATAGGCAAAGGAAAATCCGCTCTTCATGAAGCCGATGCTTTTTGCCTGCCGGTTGTAATACACAAGATCGTCAAAGTAATAATCATTTACCGATACCAGGGTCTGACCGCACATCCGGTCAAGACGGGCAATGTCGGTTTTACGCTCGAGCAGGGCAACGCTCAAACCCGCAAGCCCGGAGGCCTTTGCTGCAAGCAGGCCTGAAGGCCCGGCTCCGGCAATGACGAGGTCATATTTCTTTGTCATACAGTACCCGCCAGTGATGATCGTTTTCTAATGTCTGTCACACGCAACCCTGACCCTTGCACGCATTACACATTAGGAAATCCCGTCGCAATAAAACCCTTCATTTGCTCCCTGATCGGCAGCATGCTGACCTGCTGCATCATGCTGATAATATCCGGCCTTTCTTTCTGAATCTGGCCGATTTTCCCCAAAATAGAAGCATTGACGCTCTTTAAAAGGTTATAGGGGTTCAGCGAACAGGGCAGGGTTTCCGTGACAAGCTTGTTGAGATAGGTTGATACATCCTCACCGGCAAGGGCCGATGTGAGCAGCTGCAGAAACTCCGTATGGTCCTGAGACTCGGGGAAATGCTGCTGCCACCACCGTGTATAATTTATTACCCCTTCAGCATTCGGCTTATTTTCCCGCAAGGCCTCGGTGATCGCATTGGCGGCCTTCACGCCGCACATCATGGAGCCTGTGCACTCAGCCTCAACGGTCCAGCCCGCATCCCCTGTAATGAGCACATTGTCCTTAAATGGTGCCGGCACCGGCGACCAGATATTGGCCACATGGGCCTGCTGCTTTCTGATGACTGGCTTGGGAAACCATTTTGAAAACGGGCTGTCGATGATAAACCGGTCAAGCTCTTCCTTGTAATTGAGCTCAGGATGCGACGGCCCGCCGGTATACACCCAGAATTCGTCCTCTTCAAAGGGGCTCGGCTCGATCCAGATCATGATGGGATACTGCGTCTTCTTATGAAACAGCATGGGATAATTGATGGCCTCGGGATAGGGCAGATTGAGACCCGTCATATAGTAGCTGATTCCCTGCAGGGTGCCGTAAAAAGTCCGGTTTTTGTTAAGCCCGAGACTCTTTACCAGCCGGGAATTTATGCCGTCGGCAGCTATGGTAAAAATGCTTTCAAACACTTTGCCCTCGGCGGTTTTATGCACGTTGGCATCTTTTTGCCTGCTGAAGTCAACAACATTGGTTCCGGTAAAAACCTGAACGCCGGCTTTCTTTGCATCATCAAGAAGAGTTTTAAGAAGATGGGATTTGCTATAGGTTACAGAAAGCCTGCCTTTGCTGCCCCTGGCAACATTGTTTTCATAGCTGCCTAGCTTTATGACATGCTGCGCATCCGAGGTATAAAGATGCCAGGCAAAAAAGTTTTTATAAGGTCCGTCATAGGGAACGGTAAAACCCGTTACCGGAAAAACCAGGCGTCGCTTGTCTTCATTAAAATACATGCGCTCGCCGAAATAGTATTCATCCTCTATGGCAAACATCGTAGCGCAGCAGCGCTGAATATCGGCTATCTCGTCTTTCCGCTCAAGAAGAGCAACGCTTAATCCATTCTCGCCTGCTACCTTTGCAGCCATAAGCCCCGCGGGGCCGGCGCCCACAATAACAACATCAAAAACCTTTGCCATGAGCCTTTCTCCTTTTAATAAATACACTTAACGATGCAGTGAATTTTATATATTTTTAAATCCCTGCCTGGTCTGTTTTTCAGCGTCTTCATCCATGTTTTCCCGCACCTGCATAAGACGCGCAAGCGTGTCGGGCCGCTCGTCATAGATGCGCTCCATAAGTTCGGCATAGGTCGAGCCGA
The DNA here is from genome assembly GCA_016932595.1 of Deltaproteobacteria bacterium. Lineage (GTDB taxonomy): Bacteria > Desulfobacterota > WTBG01 > CAIYCZ01 > CAIRTM01 > CAIWCT01. The sequence continues at coordinate 10,896 of JAFGCP010000052.1, read as the reverse complement.
TCAGGTTGACCACCTTAAAAATATCCATGGTCTGGGGGAGGCGCTTGTCGGGCAGCTGCACTAAATAATCCATGTCATCAGGAGTCAGATACTGATTGAAATTTCTGCCCCGTGGCTTCCGTGCGCCGAACGGGCCGAAATAGTTCTCGGCATACCAGTCAAGGTACTCTTTCATGCCATCCTCATTCGGCTTTCCTTCATTGAGCGCCTGAATGATGCAGCGCGCCGCCTTATACCCCGTGCACATGGAGCCCACATTGCTCATTTCGCGGCGCCAGCTGGCATCGCCGATAAAAATCACATTATCCTGAAACGGTTTTTCGATGGGGGTCCACAGGCTCACGACGCAGGCTGTTCGATGCTCCAGAATTCTGGACCGCTTGTACCAAAGGGAAAAAATCGGGTCCTCGAACATGAACTGCTTCAGCATTGCCGGAGGCCTGTCCTGACGGTTGCCGGTTGTGGCATAAATATGATAGCAGTTTTTTTGCGCTACGGGAATCATCGACAGGACATACTGCGGCGTAAACATGAACAGAAACCCGTCCGGGTCAGGGCAGTCGGTCCCTTCAATCATGACGGACGTATCACAGGTTGTGCCGAAAAACTCCCTGCTCTTATTCATGCCCATCACCCGGGCCACACGTGAGTTGATGCCGTCGGCGGCCAGAACGAACCTGCCTTCGAAGCTTTGCCCATCATCGCACTCAACAGCAGCGCCCGCCTCTGTTTTAGTGACCCCGCACACATTGGTATTGGAAAAAACCGCAACTCCGCTCTTTTCCGAGGCGTCAAGCAGTCCCCTGAGCAACAGCTCCTTGCTGACTGCTACGCCCAGCCGGTTCTTCTTCGGGTCTTTGCGAAGCTCTGCGAAATCCCCGAACTCCAGGCGCTTGCCTCCGGGCGAATACAGGTGAAAACCGTACACATCCTGGTGTGGCCCATCATAATGAATACTGTACCCCAGAGTTGGGCAGGCAATTTCCTGTCTGTCTTCGTCGAAGGTCACCATCTGGTTAAAGGTCAGCTCATTGACATTGAGCACCCCGCCGCAGGAGCGGTGAATCTTGGGGATATCTTTTTTCCGCTCGAGCAGCGCCGCCTTCAACCCTGCCTGGCCCAGCGTCCGTGCCGCCATAAGCCCGGCAGGCCCTGCCCCCACGATTACGACATCATAGGTCTGCGCCATATCCCTGCCCCTTTCTGCAGTAGTTTGCTTTCATATTCAATATGCCGGGAAGCCGATGCGCGTTGCCGGCTTCATCATTGTCACTGCCGTTTGCGGCGTAAATGCTTCGAGCTTGCGCGCCAGCTCAGGCCGCTCCCGGCATATGCGGTCCATATGGGGCGCTATGCCGCGCACAATATGGCCGTAAAGATTAAATGGATTCATAGACCAGAAAAGCTTTTTGTTTATAACCCTGTGGAGGTAATTCAGCTCATCTTCCGTAAAAATCCTGAAAAAAACGGCATAGCAGAGAAAATCCCTGTAGTTATGTGTTTCAGGCCAGTTTTTCTTCCACCATGAAATATAATTCGCAACGCCCTGCCTGTCCGGCTGTCCTTTGTGCAGCGCCTCGCAGACGGCATTGGCCGCCCTGTGCCCCGACATGAGGGCGCCCGTATTTTCCGCTTCGGCAAACCAGCAGCTGTCACCCACAAAAACAATATTGTCGAGAAACGGCTCCGGAGAGGGGCTCCATCCATTGATCACCGCGCATCGCTTATGGGTAATCTCGGTTTTTTTAAACCATGGGCTGAAGTTGCTTTTATTAATAAAAAAATCAAGCCGTTCATCGCCGTTGATATAGAGCCAGTACTCGTCCTGGCGGTACACACTCGGCAGCATGCAGAAATGCACCGGGCCCAGGCCCCCCTTATGGTCATAAGCATTGCCCATGCAGATCATTTCAGACCGGTCAAACTGCACGCCCGCGACATAATAGCTGACCGACCCTGCGGTAAACAGGAATGTCCGCTGCCGGTTAAGTCCGCTTATCCGCGCAAGCCGCGAGTTGATACCGTCTGCTGCAATGCAGAATGTAGCGGTAAGCCTGTCTCCCTCGGCGGTCCCCACCTGCACGCCGCCGGCGACCCTGGTGGCGGATGTCACATTGCGCTCCAGATAATAATGGACTCCCGCCTTCCTGCCTTCCTCATACAGGCCTTCAAGCAAAACATTTTTGTCAAAAACGACCGCTGCCGTGCCTTGCTCTGATGCGTTTGCCTCATAGTCGCCGATCTCGATCCTGTCCCGGGCATTGGGCGCAATAAAGTGGCAGCCGTAAAACTTCCGGTAGTTGCCTGCATAGTTCACGGAAAAATTATTTATCGGAAAAATCCATTTCTTCGTGGCTTCAGAAAAATACATCCGCTCATTATAAAAAGAGTCCATGTTCATCAAAAACATCTGCGCGCAGGAGCGCTGAACGACAGCCGGATGGGTTTTGCGCTCCACGAGTGCAACGTGCAGCCCGTTTTCCGCCGCAGTTTTTGCTGCTTCAAGGCCTGATGTTCCACCACCAACCACGATAAGATCAAATTTTGATGCCATGCACGTCTCTGTCTGATTGCGTAATTAAAAATTTTCCAAAAGCACTCTATTCATTTTAGCAGGTTGAGTTATGCTCGCCCCCGCGGACAAACCAGGCATTCTTTTAGCGTTCATAACGGCCTTAAAGTATTACCCTGTATCCTGACGCCCTAACCCTGATTCCTGCACCTTTCACCTGTTCGGGAACCCCATGCGCGCTGCCGGTTTTATGAGCTGCAGAACCTGCTCAGGCCGGAACATGGCAATTTTCTGCGCAAGCTGCGGCCGCTCTTGCTTCACACGCTCAAGGTGAGGCTGCAGGCCTGTCATAAGCCGGCTGTACAGCTTGAACGGATTAATCGTCCAGGGAAGTTTTTGGGTCACAATAGTGTGAAGGTAGTTATACTCATCTTCAGTAAACATCCTGTTAAAAAGCGGATAGCAGAGGAAATCGCGATAATCATGGGTTGCAAGCCAGTTCTGCTGCCACCAGCTGATGTAGTTCATAATTCCTGCCCTGTTAGCCATACCCCGGTGCAGCGCCTCGCAGACGGCATGTGCGGCCCTATGGCCAGAGAGCAGGGCGCCCGAGTTTTCAGCTTCTGAAAACCAGCAGCTGTCCCCGACAAAAAGAACATTGTCCTTAAACGGCTCCCGCGCCGGGCTCCAGTTGTTGACAACATTTGCACGGGTATGCGTTATCTCAAGCCTCGGGAACCATCTTTTAAAATTGCTTCGCTTGGTCAGAAACTCAAACTGCTCATCCCCGTTCACAAAAAACCAGTATTCATCATCGCGGTATACGCTGGGCAGCAGGCAGAACGGCACGGGCCCGAGCTTTTCTTTGTCCCAGCTTATGCCGAGGAAAATCGCCTCGGAGCGCTCGAACTCGACGCCCGTGACATAATGGCTGATGGATTTTCTCGTATTAATAAAAAGCCGCTCTTTGTTCAGGCCGGTTATTTTTGCCAGGCGTGAATTGATCCCATCTGCTGCAATACAAAAAGTCCCTTCCAGCACATCGCCTTCAGCGGTCTTAATCTGCACGCCGCCGGAGACTGTGCTGACCCAGGTAACATTTCTTTCAAAAAAATAATGCACCCCGGCCTTTTTTCCCTCTTCAACAAGCCCATCCAGCAGCACTCCTTTATCAAACACAACCGCAGGAGTGCCGCCCCCTGATGCATTCAGCTCATAATCTCCAAGCTCAATGCGGTCCTGCGCATTGGGGGAGATGAAGTGGCAGGCATAAAACTCGCGGTAGTTGCCGCTGTAGTTGACGGAAAAATTATTGACCGGGAATACCCATTTTTTCTTTTCTTTTGAAAAATACATATGCTCTTCGTAGAAGGAGTCCATGTTCATGAGAAACATCTGGGCGCATGTCCGCTGAATCTTTGCAGGATGCGTCTTGCGCTCAAGCAGTGCGACTCTTAAACCGTTTTCCGCAGCCGTTTTTGCAGCCTCAAGACCGGAAGTTCCTCCGCCCACGACGATAAGATCAAATTTTGCCGCCATTCATGTCTCCGTCTGATTTAAAATATTTATCTGTAGGATCCGCTGTGCGCATCGGTTTCTTCGGCGGGCCCAGCCCGCCCTGCATTTTAATTATACTTGCAATCAGAAATCCGCCAGCCCGAACTCCGCCATATCATAGGTAAAGCCCGAGATTATATTCCAGTGCGCACCGCCATCATCGGAAAGAACGATGGTGCCCCTGGCTCCGACAATAAGACCATGCTGGTCATCGCAGAAAGCTACTTTTCTGAGCCAGAACTTTGTTTTTATGGCATCTTCTCTAACCTGCCAGGTGGTTCCGCCATCACTGCTCATTAAATAAACACCTTTATTGCCAACCGCCCATCCTTTTGATCCTCTGACAACCAGCGAATACAGGGGCTTATCCGTGCCTGACACGACCTTGCTCCAGGTCTTTCCGGCATCGGCCGTTTTCAGCATCACACCGTCCATCCCGACAATCCAACCCCGCTCTTTGTTCTCAAAATAGATCCCATACAGCGCGGGGAGGGGCTTTTCCCAGTCGGTTTCGCTTGTAACCGGCGCCAGGTCCCGGCATTCCTGAAGCTGCCAGGTCGCTCCGCCGTCCCCGGTGTGAAGAATCGTCCCGAACTCCCCCACAATCCATCCCGTGTTATTGTCAGTAAAAAAAACATTATTATAAATTTTATCCTCCGGCTCATGCTGCACAGACCAGGTTTTGCCGCCATTGTCCGTGTGAATAACCGTGCCGAACTCTCCGACAGCCCATCCGTTTCGTCTGTCAAGGAAAAAAAGATCCAGCAGGTCCTTCTCTGTACCGCTTTTCTGCTTTTCCCAGCTTTTCCCCCCATTGCTGGTATGGACTATGGTCCCGCCTACCCCAGCAGCCCAGCCTTCCCGCTGATCGACAAACCGGATGCTGCCCAGCAGCAAATCCTTTATGCCGCTCTCCTGCTTTTCCCAGGTTGTGCCGCCGTCGGGGCTGAAACAGATTGTGCCGTAATTGCCGCTTATCCAGGCATGCTGCGCATCAAGGTATGCTATGCTGTGCACGTTTTCCGACGTAACAAAGCTGAACTTCGGCATCTTGATCTTTGAGCGGTCAAACTTGCTGCAGCCCGGCGCCAGCATAAGCAACGCAAGTAATAAGGCGGTTTCAATGTTAATTTTTTTGCCCATTATCGTTCACCATGGTCTCATCATACGGCGTCATTGATAATTTTTTCTCGCCATTCACGGTTGAGACATCGCTCTATTAATACGATTTTTCCTGCAGCGCTCTTGTCGTAAACTGCTTCAGAGGGATATCGATGCCCACACCCTTGATCTCCCGGTTGCCGGGGCTGCCATGGCGGCGGATAAAATCGACAATGTGCTCGGAACTGGTTATCGATGTTTTGCCCCCGCCATATGAGGGTTGCTCGTTATAGGTCATTTCATACATTTTCCAGAGCTCGCCCTGACGATTGTACACGACCTTGAAATTCATCTGCCATGTTTCCGGGTCCAGATACCATAGCTGCCTGCTGTAAATGTAGCTCGGGTCCTTATTGACCGCCTCAACCACCCAGTGGTTGACCCGCTCTCTCTGAAAGCCGTTCCAGAATCCCTGGCCGTGCTCGCGCTGTACGTTTTTCGGGTCCTGATGCCTGCCCACCAGCAGATCGGCCCTGCCTTTGGCAGTGTAGGTGTTGCGGGTAGGATGCGTGTACCATCCTTCCTGATCGTCATAAATCATGTCCGTGCCGTCGATCGTGTCCGTCCGCTGGCTGGTTGCATAGCGCCGTACGCGCCTGAACATGGCCGTATATACCCACAGGTCCTCTTCCCGGTTATCCTTATATCTGATCTCAAGCATGGAGGTATCGACAAAGTCGGCAGGCGCTGTATGGCGCTGGAAAAAGGAACGGGCAATGCCTCGCGTATTTTCGCTTTCCGGTATTTTTGGAACCGGCGGCACATCGTAGCGGCCCAGCCAGGAAAGCTCCCACCGCAAATGCCCGGCTTCGCGCTCATGTCCGGTTCTGCAGTCGACAACGGTCCCTCCATGAAACAGGTAACTGCTGTCACCCCGGGTGTTGGAATCAAAATTCCATACCATTTCAATACCGGTTTTCGGCTGCGGGAAAGGGTAGCCGGCGACATCGCCGTAGCCGACAAGATCTTCTTTTGCGTCAAGCTTGCTTGCAGGGGCATATTTCAATGTCGCTTCAATAAGCCCTTTGGACACCTCATAGGACCGGTACGGCACGATATCAAACCAGAGGGATTTGGCCCCAAAAACGGCAGGTTCTTTCATCGCCTTATAGACTGCTTCGTGCAGAAACTCTTTTACCTGATCAACATTTTCCGTTGTTACCTTCTTGCCGGCCCAGGTTTTCTCCCATTCCTTCACTTTGGCAAGCTCTGCGCCCTCATAGGAGAGGGTCGGAAATTTTACTTCTGCTGCGCTGCACGGCAGACAGCAGCAGAGAACAACGGCGATACAATACGTCAGTAGAGCGGCGGTTTTTTTCATGACCTTCTCCTTTGTGTTAGAATTCATAGCCTATCCTGAAATAGGCAAAATCCTTGTTCTCGCAGTATGCCTCGGGGGCATCCCAGGGGTCCTTGGCGAAAAACCATGTATAGCCCGCTTCATAGCGCATATGCTTGCCCGGCTGATAGCGAAGCGCAGCCACACCATAGCCCCAGTTTTGAGCATTGTACAGAAAGCGCACAGTGGGGTACAGCTCGTTGTGCCACAAATTGCCGCGCATGGTGATGGTCCAGTTTGACTGGCTGCGTTCATAATACCCGAAGGTCCGGCGTATGCGCTCAACATCTCCCAGGCGTTTCTGGGCGAACCACCCGATGGTGGTGTCAATAATACCGCTGGATGCCAGCCAGGTCTGATTCTGCAGCCACTCCCACCTGATGGGCCGGTCAAAAGTTATGCCGACATTGATCTGGTCGCGCTCCGTCGTGCCGGTAATCACTTTTGAGTATGACGGGGAATCGTCAATCTCTTTAACAAAGGCCTTGTTCTCAGGAACGCCGATTTCATAGGATACCTCGCCGCGCAGCACGCCTTTCAGCCAGGGGATAAAGGTCTGGCCGCTTGCGCCGATGGCGTCAAAATATTTATAGTCCCAGAAATCTTTATTGTTCAAGCCGGGCAGGTGCTTTGCGCCGAACACGCGGCTCACGGCAAGATTGTCCAGATAGCCGTTCAAGGTATCAGTATTCAGGTTCAGTGAGTTGGGATAGCCGAGCGTATCGCTCTCGGCAACCGGCGTTGTGTTCATGCCGTGATACCAGCTCAGAGACCAGTCCAAAAGATAGTTGTACGGCAGTTGCGACGTGCCCTTGACCCTGAAGGCAAATGTTGTGTTTTTCAAACTGATATCCGGCATGTCATGGCGGAACATGGTGTCGATAGCGGCATTCTGGCCGTAGGCGCGGGGCCTGAGCTTCTCGGGGCCCTGCGGCCCGGGATTGCTGCCAAGGGCGGTCCCTTCGAGCGGTGTTCTGACCCGCTGAAAATCAGGCGTCCAGATTCCTTCAAACACAAGCTGCCCCGGCAGGTCCGAGGTGTAAAAGCCCCGCACCATCCACAACCCCAGTTTCATTTCATCAAAGGGGTCGATGCCGGGTGTTGTGTACCGCAGGTCAAGCGGGTTGATCCGATCAATGGTGCGCACCATCTCAACTTCGCTCCAGAAAACGATCTGCTTGCCGACCCGGATGTTCCAGGGCCCTTTATAGAAGTCGGCATACAGCTCATTGATCCAGTCGTCGGCCCGCTCATGGGGCCCCTGGTAATGCCGGCGCGAGCGCGAGGTCATGGAGTCTTTGATTGCGCCGTCAAAATCGGACGACGACTCATGCCAATACTGAAAAAAACCGAAAAGGTTTAAATTGGTATCTCCCTGCTCATAGGCATTGTACAGAAGCTCCAGCGTTCCCTTCGTCCGCATCAGGCCCCAGTTATTATTGTTGTACTGCTTGTCTTCCGGTGTGAGCTTGGTCATGTACATGCCGAATTCATATACCGACCCCTTGACCCGCAGCTTGTCATCAAAAAGCATCAGCGCGGCAAAGCAGTATCCGGGCAGAATGAAATAAGCGCCCATAAGCGCCAGCATGGAAAAAATCAATGTCTGTTTTGCTTTCATACCATCATCCCCCTTTTTTCGTGTTGCCTTGTTTGTGTACCCTTCATGAGCGATACATCAGGCCCTCCAGCACCCTTTGGAATCATTAAAAAAAGGCCATGGGCAGATACCCGTCCTCCGCACGCTTCGTGATCATTGCCTTTTATGCCGTCTTCTGTATCCGCATAAGGAATTTCGGCTTTATAAAACAAATCAAGGTCGGTACAAGAAAAATTGCGCCGAGCATATTTAAAAGCAGCAGAATCGCAAGCAGCACGCCCATCTCAGCCTGAAACTTCAGCGCTGAAAACATCCACAGCAGAAGCCCGATGGTCAGAGTTGTCGAGACTTGAAAAACCGCCCGTCCGCTTGTTGTCAGAGCCTGCCGGATTGCCTCGTTAAGCCCGAAGCCTTTTTTTCGCTCCTCAATAAGGCGGCTCAGCAGATAAATACCGTAGTCCACGCCGAACCCGATACCGATGGATGCTATAGGGTAGGTGTTGGTCGTCAGGCCGATATGATACGCGCCCATAAGAGCAAATGTTATGACATTGGCAACTACAAGGGGCAGCACGAGAATAATCCCGGCCCACAGTGATTTGAAAATAATAACGCAGAAAAGAAACACTCCGGATAAGGCAAGCACCAGGTTTAAAATCTGCGAATCGGCAATAACCTCGCGAATGCCCGCCTGAACACCCACAGCGCCGCCTGCAAGCAGATATTTGCCCCCCGGCGGGCCTGGGGTCTGCTCCAGGTACTTTTTTATATAGTCTGTAATGCTTTGAACGGTTGTCGGCATTTTGTCACGGCAGTACACGACGATATTTCCGTATTTATCCTGCATATCAACATAGCGGTCCCAGGTGCCGGGCTCTCCGGCATAGAGAAGCCTGCGGCAGATAAAGCTTAATGTCCTGTCATCCTTCGGGAGATGGCACCACTGGGGGTCATCTTCATTGGACGACATAAAAAAACCGGGGAGATTGTTGGCGATTGAATAGGTGAACATCACCCGTTCATGTTTAGCAATGTAGCGCTGAAATTTGTCGATCTCGCGAAGCGTCGATCCCTTGGAGATATAGCCGCCTTCGTTTCCTTCCACGATTATATACAGGGGGTTAAGGAGCGGTATGCTGAAGGTAATCCTGAAAGCATCTTTATTGTACCGGTGAAAAGGCCAGAGTATTGACGAGCCGGGCATAAAATCCCCGATCTGAAGCTGTCGTGCAAAAAAGATTCCCACGCTGGAAATAATAACGGCAAGAATTATGATATACCATTTCCCTCTCTGCGGGAGCCAGGTCCCGATTGCCGTGAGTAGTCTTGTACGGAAATCGCTTCGATGATGCTCCATTTTGTCTTCCAAAGCTTTTCGCAGCCGCCGGCTCTCAGGAATAAAAGAAAGAAGAAGGGGGGTCATAATAAGGGAAAGAATAGTTGCCGCTGCAATGCACCAGAATAAAGCTGTAATGGCAATATCAATAAGAATCGGTATTGACGCGATAGCAACCAGGGTTATGCCAAGGGCATCAGTTACCACGCTGGTGATTCCGGGAAGAAACAGTGCTTCTATAGTCTGCGCCGCAGCTTGTTTCATGTTTCTGACTTTTTCATACTCTTCCATAAACCGGGTGATGCACTGCATGGCATGGGGCACGGTCATGAGAGCAAGAAAAAACGGAATCACCAGTATCAGGGGGTCAAGATTATAGCGCATAAGCCCCATAAAGCCCAAACCCCAGACAGTGCTTATAGCCGCAGCCAGCAGAGGGGCAATAACAGCGCGCAGGCTTCGATAATAGATAAACAGCATTATAATTACTGCACATATCGTGACAGCAATAATGCCCAGCACTTTCGGTGTGCTCTGGTAGATATAGCCCATATGCATGGGCTCGCCGGCAATGCTTATGATATGGTTGTCGTCTTCCGTCTTCTCCCGTATGCTGCTCAGCAGGTGAAAAATAGCATTGTAATCAAGATCCTGTTCAAAAAAATCAACCATAATAAGCGTCTTTTTACTGTCATAAGCCACGTACTGCCCATAGTACCGCGGATTGCTGAAAATCTTGTCCTTCAGCTCCTGCATCTCCTGCTCATTTTTTGGCACATCGGGAAACATGAGCGTATTAATAGCCATGGATCCTGCGCTGAATTTAAAATCTTTCAGCTTTGAGGAAGCAAGGGATCGAATTTTATAAGGATCGACCCCGGGTATTTTTTCAGCCTCGCGGGTAATCCACTGAACCTTTTCCAGTGTCTTCCGGTTGAAAATATCTCCTTTGCGCACCTGTACCATGATGAGCACCTGGTTGGCGCCGCCGAAAATATTACGAATCATATTGTGCACTTTTATAAATGGGTGCTTTTGCGGCAGGAGGCTGTTAAAATCGGCCTTCATGGTAAGATGCGTGCACTCATACAGAAAAAAGACTGTCAGCAGACCAATGAAAATAAGGATCCCCGCCCTTTGACGCACGATACGTTCGGCAAACTTTTTCAATGTCTGTATCTCCTGTATAGGCAGTTTTTACAGAGGGCAGGTCAAGGAATATCGGTTCAAGCCAAAAAAACTTTGAAATTCAAATCTTTTAAGTATCGTATTAATACGATATTTATTCCCTGTCAAGCATTTATTTTATAATATTTTGAAATTCGAATTTTTTACATATCGTATCAACGCAAGATCTGTAACCAATCAAACATTTCTTGAATTTTTTTCAT
>JAFGCP010000364.1 GCA_016932595.1 Deltaproteobacteria bacterium | reverse complement strand
TTGCTACAGGATTCCGGTGCGGGCGGGCCGTGGATTTAAGGCTGTAGCTGCGGCGTCCGGCGGGTTGGGCCTGCGCAGCAACGGCACTGTTGTTTCATGGTCATGGGCTCCGGCGGCGGGGCGTCTTTTATATGTCAATGAAGGACTCGAGAATATTCTCGCAATCGCTGTCGGTGAGGATGAAGATTCCCGACTTGCGCTTTCAGAAGACGGCACGGTGACCGATTGGTTTGACGACTGGTTTGGACATCGTGAAAATAGTGTGCCGGATGAGTTGAAGTGACGATCATAATGATCAAAATTTGAGTTTTGAAGCATACAAGGAGGCTGCATATGAAGAAAACCATGCTTATCGCATGCTTTGTTGTGCTGTTGCCGGCGGCAGCACTTGCCGGGGAAAAAGGTTTGCTGGATATTGCTGAAGACATGATAACCCTGGCTGAAGCTACCATAAGCTGCGCAGCTCCTGAAGGCTTATGCACGGAAGCTGATGTCAGCGCTTTAAAGGCCGATGCTGAAAATGGACTGCGTGATATTGTTGCGGCTGTGCGGGCCGGTAATTTGAAAAGCATGAAGTTTTCCCCTGATCATATTGTGAGCCTTAACTCAAGACTGGCGTCGCTGAAAAGCCAGCTTGTCCATGGCACCTTGCTTGAAACCGCTTGCAATTTCGGTATTTTTTTGCTCGGCACGGCTGAACAACTGATATTTTCGGGCTTTTACTTAGGGTCGTTTGCTTATTTGTTGTCGGGCCTAGCGCTGGTTCCGGTAGCCTGTCTGGTACTACTGACCTGCTTTTTCTGGTGGCTGTGAGGATGTCTTGAATCCTGCGGCTCTTGCTCTGGGAGATGAAAATAAAAAGGGGAATACATGAAAACAGTTCAAAAAGTTTTAGTAACTTTTGCAGTAGTGGGACTCCTGGCGGGTACGGGGTGTGAAAAGCCGCTGGATTTGTCAATGCAGAGAAACCGCATATTTCTTATGGGGCGCCTGCTGGTCGGCAAGACCTGCGATGTGCGGGTGATCTGGCGGCAGGCGCCGGAAGACCTTGCGCCGGTCACGGTAACGGCTGATCTGAGCGAAATCGGCGGTCAGGCAGAACAGGAACTATTGGCAACCGATAACGGCACCTGGCGCTGGATTGGGCAGGTGAACCCAGAAAATCCAGGCGAGAAATTGATTGCCATAACTGCCACCGGTTCCCAGGGACAGCAAAGAGAAGAGAGCAAACGGTTCCGGGTTTTTGATACGGAGAAGGCCATAGCTATTGCCTGTGGTTCATCCCAGGGCCTTGCTTTGAAAGCCGACGGCACTCTGGTTGAATGGCGAACATATTATGACGATTTGCAGGACCCTTATTATGCCCCTGATAATCTTTCAGATATTGTCGCCATTGCCGGAGACGAAAAACACAATCTTGCCCTGAAAGCAGACGGAACGGTGGTTTTCTGGGGCCGGCAGTATGAGGTGGATATGATAGGCCCTGTTCCTGAGGGTCTGTCCGACGTGGTGGCAATAGCAGTGGGCGGGGTCTTGAACCTGGCGCTAAAAGCAGACGGAAGGGTGGTAGCATGGGGGTATGATACTGCAAGTATATGCTGTAATAATCCCAGCGGTTTGCTTGACGTGCCGGATGATCTTGCCGACGTTGTCGCAATAACGGCGGGGGAAAAATTCGCCCTGGCGCTGAAAGCCGACGGAACGGTAACTGCCTGGGGTATCGGGGCCGGCGTGCCGCAAACCTTAAAGCATGTAGTGGCTGTTGATGCGGGGGTAGGCAGCTATCTTGCCTTGAAGCAGGACGGCACTGTTTTTTTTGCAGATCAGTCGGGGCGCAGCCGAAGATTGCCATTTCGGGCAAGTGACCTCAGGGCAACGGCTGTTGCTTCAGGATTACAGCACTGGATGGCGCTTCGTGAAGACGGCACTGTCATGATATGGTGGTTGGACTACTACGGGGTGTCTGTGAATACTTTCTATTATGTCAGCGATGAGCGGCTTAATAATGTCATCGCCCTTGCCGAAGGCGGGGGGGAGAATATTACCATGCATTACCCTCGCCACAGCATGGCCCTGACCGCTGATGGCAGCGTGCTTGCATGGGAGGAGTATTGGGACGGACACAAGGAACTGCCGGTGCCGGAGGGCTTGCAGTGATCCGGATGAAATGCTTAGGGGCTCTAAGGGTCGTGCACTTTGCACGGTACATTTTTTAAAGGGGATAACCTATGAAAAAAATCATACTTTTGGTTTTGTTCGCACTGCTGCTACCTGCCGTCGCCGACGCGCAGGAAAAAAATCTGTACGATATCAATGATGACATTCTTTTTCTTATTGAAACCTATGCTGCCTGTGCGGGGCCGGATAGTGCCTGTACTCAGGAAGATGCGCTGGCCATACAGGAAAGAGCTCAAGAATCCATGCGCGATCTTGCCGGTCTTTTAAAGTCAGTCAACCGCAGCCGCGTTATGCTCACCGCTGATCAGGTCAGGTCTCTAAGCATGCGGGCCGGGGTTGTCAGCGACCAGCTTGCCTATATTGAAACCGGCGATGAGGCCTGCAATACGGCAATTTATTTTTTCAACCGGCTTCTTTATACCTTATATGGTTTGGTGCTCTACTTAAATCCCATTGTCGTCATAATTGCCATCGGTTATGGCGGGCTTGATGAGGTTATACGCGAATTAATATATCTTTTGATTTCAGTGCCCTGGTTGCTGCTGAAGTCGCTTGTTTATTCCCCTGCATGCCTGTTCTGGTGGCTGTGAAACTCGATTGGCTGTACAAGAACTATAGAGGTGAAGCAATTGGCGGGGCACGATGCATCGTGCCCCTGCGTCATTCAAATGGCGGCGCTGCTATGCAATCAGCATGTATCCTCAGCCCCATTCTGCAAAATTGATTCCGCAGGTTTCGACTAAAGAACCGAAAATCCGCTAGACCTACCAAATCCGCCGCCGGGCTGCCTGTGCCGCTTTCTTAAGCAGGAGATACATATAAGCTCTTCAACGATACCCTCGCTACTTTTTTTTAGCTTCAACCCTTGGGCCGTCCAGCGATACAAGCAGGCATGAACTGTACTGTTTTGATACATTTTTGATTAGACATTTGTGTATCTCGAGACACTTTCTTTAGGGTAGAGCAGTTTCTGCATGTTTTTAACCAATCGAAAAAACTTGATTAATTTTTTAAAGCATAATGGCACAATATTTGTATAGTATTATAACACAGCAAATATTGATTTGCTGATTTGTTGTATTGCTTAAACCAGTATAAGTTGATTGTATTGATTTTTGGGGGGAGGGGGATTGAGCCTTAGCTTGGCTGCATGTCCCGCAAGGGCATGACCATACCCGGTCCCTGGCCGTTACGGTTGGCCAGCAGTCCCTCACCATACGTAGACAAAAGTTTTTTTGTGGATAGAAATGGATATAATTAAACTTATTACCAATAAGAAAAACCGTGGCATATTCCAAAAGGATACAGCCCTTTTTGATGTTGATTTTATTTCAACATCCGCCGAAATAGCAGCCAGGCGGGCCCTTGACTATAAGAATGTCTCGGATCCGGCATTTTTGAACTATTTTTATTTTACTGCGGATTTCGGCATGTATGTGGTTGAGAAAACAAAACTCGGCAAAGAAGGCTTTCTGTATTACGGCAGGCGTGAAGCAAACCCCATTTTCAATAATCTGGAAGAAGCCTGCCGGCAGATGCTTGCCAATGAAAACTACCGGCTCAACAAGGAAGAGGTAAAAAAGGTTTTCGATTCCGTCAAAACAGGCCATACGCATAGAACCCGGCTCTCTTCATTGAAGCTTAAGGAGTTCGACCCCGAATTCGCCTATTTTGAAATAGATACGCGCTATTACTGGCAGAATGTGAGGAGCGGCGGCCTGAACAGGCATCAGCGTGAGCTTGCCGAGAAGGTTTTCGGCGAGGGTAAGGATTTTAACCGGTACATGTATTTTTTAACCTGCCACAGCATAAAAAAAATAAGAATTTATGTGCTTAACCCGAAATATATTCAGCAGCAGCATAAACCCGGCACCGCTATCGCCCGGCTGTGCCTGCTGTGCGACCTGTATTACAGCTCGAATTTCTATGCCACTATCAGGGGCGTGGATATTGCCGATATGCTGTTCGGGGTTTTGCGGATGAAAACCAATACCGTCGAGGCAGCCTATTTGAAACTATTGGAATCCCCCGATGAAACCGTTGAGATTATGAAGACAAATCCCGCCATGGCTGCAGCGCTTTCGGATATCTGCAAAATGTATGAGCGCAGAAAAAGCAAGTGAGGCCCACAAGCAGGGGATTCATCCCTGCTTGCTTTACGTGCTGTGTATCCACGGTTCAGATGAATTATCTATACATAAGAAGGCCGGGCTGTTTTTAGCAGCGCCGGCCTTTTGTATGTGGTTATTTTTTTTCACTTCAGGTCCACTACACCGAACTTCCCAGCGTTTCCTGTCATTCTGGCAAAAGCCGGAATCCAGAAAAAACAGACTGGATGCCGGATCAAGTCCGGCATGACAAAACAACTTCAATACACCACTGCTTGCGGCGGGGTGTTATAATCCCCTACAGTTTCACCGTTTGCAAGAACTCCGGTATTTCAACCTGCCAGCCAAGCGTTGTTTTGATTTTTGCAGCCATGGCCTGCGATGCGTCCGGCTCGCCGTGGACAATAAAGGTTTTCAGCGGCGGCCGGTTGAAGCCCATGAGCCAGGCAAGTATCTCCTTGTAATCGGCATGGCCGGAGAATCCGGTAATTGTTTCTATTTTGGCTTTAATGGGCACGTCCTGGCCATGGATCTTCACGGTCGGGTTGCCGTTAAGGATGGATCTGCCGCGGGTGCCCTCTGCCTGATACCCGACAAAGAGCACGGTGTTTTGCGCGAAGGGCAGGCGGTGCTCAAGATGATGCAGTATGCGGCCGCCTTCGAGCATGCCGCTGGCGGATATAAAGATGGCAGGCCCCTTCACATTGTGCAGCAGCTTTGACTCCTCGGCATCGCGCACCACATGCAGCATGCGGGTTTGCATAATGTGCTTGCCGTCGAGCTCCTGCATTCTTGCTTCCATATCGTAGACGAGCTTCCATTTTTCTGAAATCTCCGTGGCCGACACTGCCATGGGCGAATCAAGATAGACCGGCAGCACGGGAATGCGTCCCGCGTCTTCCAGCTCGCGGATATAGTAGAGCAGCTCCTGGGAGCGGCCAACGGCAAAGGCGGGGATGACCAGGATGCCGCCGCGTTTTGCGCTGTCGTTGATGACCCGCGCCAGCCCGTCCCGGCGGGCGTCGTCGCCATGGTCATGGGTGCGGTCGCCGTAGGTGGATTCAAGAACGAGATAGTCCACTTCAAATACCTGCGTAGGGTCGCGCAGTATGGGCCGGTCGGGGCTGCCGATATCGCCGCTGAAGAGAATGCGGGTCGGCCTGTCTGCCTGCATGAGCTTGACATCGATGAACGACGATCCGAGTATATGACCGGCGTCTTTGAATTTCACGCGCATGGTGTCGGAGAAAAAGAGGTCCTGGCCGTAGTTGACCGGCTCAAAAAGGCTGATGGCATCTTCGGCGTCCTGTACCGTATAAAGGGGCAGGGCGGGCTTGTGCTTT
>JAFGCP010000363.1 GCA_016932595.1 Deltaproteobacteria bacterium | reverse complement strand
TCTATGAATTACTTTTGTAATATTCGGATAGGCTCTAAGACGCGTTAACCCCGGATGACTATCATCCCTTGGAGGATAAATAATTCTGCAGGTTTGCTTTTTTGTTCTGGAGGGAGAGCTTTTTGCGGATATTTCTTCTGTAGACTTCAACGGTCCTGACGGAAACATTCATGTGGCGCGCGATTTCCTTTGTTGTCATGCCTGATTTTACCAGGTCTGCCGCCGCAACCTCCCGGGGCGATAGCTTATAGTCATTCTTTGCCAAATTGCGAATAAAGGGCGAGACAATATCAAGCACATGTGTTTCCAGTATTTCGACATAGGCTTTCTGATCGCAGCCTTTGCATGTCTGCTTCATTTTCTCCAAATACGGCATGACAAGCCTGTTGAGGTTGGCTGCAATAGCTTCTTTTATATTCTTCTTGTCTTCATCCCGCTTCTGCAGCAGAGCCTGCAGGGCCGTATTGATATCCTCAAGCTGCTTGTTGCTGACTTCCAGCTCCTGCTCCTTCTTGTGCAGCAGGTTGAGCAGAAACTCGTCATGCTTGCGCCTGGTGATATCCCGCATAGAGGATGCCGCCCCCCTGATCTCTCCCTGGTCGTCATACAAAAGTCCAACATTTGTCTCGACGCAAACGGTGGTCCCATCCTTTTTTTTATAAATTGATTCGTAGTTTTCAACAAACCCATCTTTAAACAGTTTCTCAATCATGGGCGGCAGTTCTGGATAGGCAAGCATCCCCTTACTTGATAAAACCCCAAAATGCTCACCCAGCAGTTCCTCTTCAGCATACCCGAACATTTCAAGGGCAGCCTTGTTGGCCATGAGGATGAAGCCGATTTTATCAGTCACAATAAAAGCGTCGCCGCTTACGTGAAACAGCCCTTCTAAAAACGCTTGCCTGTCGTGCTGGTCAATTGGCTGCATGGTTGCATGAATTCTTTTTTTGTTTTTTTCTACTATGCCATATTTTTCAGCTAAAGTCACACCCTGCCTGTAAGGGTGTCCGGGAAAGAGCAGAAAAAGGCCGGCCCTTTTGGCGGGCCGGCCTTTGCGGCACACATTACACCTCCTCTTGCAAAACTACGGCGTGCAAACAGCCTCGCAGACCGGCTGGCCGCAGCCCCCGCAGCCAGGTTCGGTGTCGCACACATCGCCTACCCCGTCATTGTCGGCATCAAGCTGCTGAGCATTACAGACGCTCGGACAGTTGTCAACGCTATCGGCAATGCCGTCTGTGTCTGCATCAACAAACTCGCAGGCTGTCTGTCCGCAACAGGATGGTAAATTTCGGGTTATTTTGAGGTTTTATTAAGTGCCGGGGTTCATGCTGCAAGCCGCCTGTTACTCTCACCCAGCACCTTCCGCCTTTCGGATTTCCTGATGCGCCATTTTGATACGCGCATGCTGGGCAAAGCGGAGCGTGCCCAGCATGCTCTTTTAAAGCATAACGAATGTCGGGCACGTTTCACTTTGCCCGACCTACGACTACAGCGCGCAGGTAATTTTATTTTCTATTTCAACAGGGATAAGAGCCATAAAGACATTCCTTTATTTATGGCAACATTGGATTACGCTATGGAAGGGTTCGGACTCGTATTTTTCTGCTTATTCCGGTGAGATGATTGTCATTGGTCCAGAATTCATCACACTGATTGTAAATAGCGCAGGCAAGATGGAGGGCGTCCGGAGTTTTTATAGAATGTGCCGCACGCAGGGACGTTGCTGTTTCAAAAACATTTTTATTCATCTCCAGCACAACAACATTTTCAAAAAACCTGTCGTATTCTTCCAAAAGCTTTTTCTGAGAACGCTTCATCGGCCCTACTTTACACTCAAGACGAACAAGCTCGGAAACGCAAAAAGCCTTCACACTATTTTCTCGTATAGCAGCTTCAACGGCTGTTTGCAGAGAACCTGCACCCTCAATAAGATAGATTACTATACAGCTATCAAGGTAGATTCTCATTTCATCAGCCCCAGGAATTACGCTCGGCTGCAATTTCTTTATCAATATCTTTTTTGGTTCTTTTTTTTCGGTCCTTTGCCCCGAGCATATCCAAATAGGCCACAAGAGATTGTCCGTCTGATTCCATAGAAACAGGTTTCAAACCTGTCTCGACATGCTTGTCTTTTGATGCTTCAAGGGGAAGCACGATTACTTCAACCATGGCCGACCTGAAGTTAGCCGGAAGATTCACCGTAATCTTATTGCCCCGCGTTTTTTTGATTTGCCGTATTGCCTGCATCGTTTTATCCTCATGAATACTTGTTGTTTGAATTATAATTCTTTTAAGCCCCCTCAACAATCTTTATTTCTTCATCCGTCAGGCCATAGGGTTCGGGGGTCTGGGTTCAGGGTTCAGTAAGGATGGGCACAGCGGAGCATGCCCAGCATGCTCTTTTAAAGCATAACGAATGTCGGGCACGTTTCACTTTGCCCGACCTACGGGCTGATGTAATTGATCATATTTCCCCGTAGGGGCGGTTCGCGAACCGCCCACAATCTTTATACCTCCTACAACGCACAAACAGTCTCGCAGGCAACCTGGCCGCAGCCACCGCAGCCCGGTGTGGTGTCGCATACATCGCCAGCTCCGTCGCTGTCGGCATCGAGCTGCTCAGAGTTGCAAACGCTCGGGCAGTTATCAATATTATCAGCAATACCGTCATTGTCCGCATCGATATCTTCACAGGCCGTCTGCCCGCAGCCTCCGCAGCTGGGGCTTGTATCGCACACATCGCCGATACCATCCTCATCTGCATCAAACTGCTGGGGGTTGTAGCTGCTCGGGCAGTTGTCGGCGGCATCATCTACGCCGTCGCCATCGGTGTCGAGACCCGCACCGCCAGCCAGATTGCATCGTGCAATAAATGGAGATACTTTACCCCCTGCGGTAAAAAAGGACCCTCCTACATTGAGATAGCCTGATGCGTCAACGGCAAGGGCGTAAACCTCTGGGATTGTTGTTCCAACAATTCCCGAGCCGAGGGGAGACCATGTTGTGCCGTCCCATCTGGCAATACCGCTAGCCGCAGCATCGCCGGCGGTGGTAAAACCACCCCCTGCATACAGACCATCTAAAGCGTCACAGGCAAGGGCGGTAACATAATTATTCATTCCCGAGCCCAGGGCTGACCAGCTCGTGCCGTCCCATCTGGCAATACAGTAAGCCGCAACACCGCCGGCTTTGATAAACGACCCTCCCGCATACAGATTGCCTGAAGCGTCAACAGCAAGGGCGTTAACGTAATTATTCATTCCCGTGCCCAGTGCTGACCAGCTCGTGCCATCCCATCTGGCTATATAGTTAGCCGCAACTTCGCCGGCTGTGGTAAAATTACCTCCCGCATACACATTGCCTAAGCCGTCACAGGCAAGGGCGACAACATTATTATTCATTCCCCAGCCCGGGAAAGACCATCTCGTGCCGTCCCATTTGGCAATCCTCAAACTAAAGCCCCCCCCTGCATACAGATTGCCTGAAGCGTCAACGGCAAGGGCGTAAACACTATCAACCATTCCCGAGCCCAGGGCCGACCAGCTTTCGCCGTCCCATTTGGCAATCCTGTTAACTGTTACCCCGCCGGCGGTGGTAAAATCACCACCGGCATACAGGTTGCCTGAAGCGTCACAGGCCAAAGCGCGAACATAGCCATTCATTCCCGAACCGAGAGCAGACCAACTTGTACCGTTCCATTTGGCAATGTAGTTAGCCACAACTCCGCCGGCGGTGGTAAAATAACCACCCGCACAGAGATTTCCCGAAGCGTCAAAGGCAAGGGCGGAAACACGAGAATTCATACCCGAGCCCAGGGCTGACCAGCTTGTGCCATCCCATTTGGCAATATAGAGAACCGCAACTCCATCAGCCGTGGAAAACGGCCCTCCCGCATACAGATTACCTGAAGCGTCACAGGCAAGGGCCCAGACAGCACCACCCATTCCCGAACCCAGGGCTGACCAGCTAGTCCCGTCCCATCTGGCAATTCTATTAGCAGCAACTCCTCCAGCAGTGGTAAATTGACCTCCCGCATACAGATTGCCAGAAGCGTCAAAAGCAAGGGCCATAACATACTTACTCATCCCCGAGCCCAGGGCTGACCAGCTCGTGCCGTCCCATTTGGCTATATAGTTAGCCGCAACTCCGCCGGCAGTGGTAAAAGAACCTCCCGCATACAGATTGCCTGATGCGTCGAATGCCAGAGCATAAACAATATCATTCATCCCCGTTCCCAGGGCTGACCAGCTCGT
>JAFGCP010000362.1 GCA_016932595.1 Deltaproteobacteria bacterium | reverse complement strand
TGCTTGTTGAAGTAATTGCTGATGGGCGATATGCTTTTTATTATCCCGGTTCAAATGGCTTTGGAAATTATGAAAAAGCTACTGAAATAGCATTGAAGCTCAAAGAGCTTTATAGTTATGGTGAAAAATAAAAGCAGCTATGATGGTTCCTTTTTAAAGTTTAACAAAGCTAATACATAGGTTAATTATGCTTACAGCAGAAATGAAGGATAGATGTACCCGTCTTATTGAAGTCGGATTTGCTGAGCGTCGGAGACAATTAAAAGGCGAAATCTCCCTGATTTATGAAAAGATGGCAGCAAGGGGCATGGGCGGTTCTGGGCATATGATTAGCCTATTACATGCTTTGATACAAAGAGAACTGGAAATAAGGGGGGTTTTAATCTGGGAGAATATAGTTCGTGTTCATAAAGTAATGGGCTCTCCGATTTTCGATGCCAGCCCAACTGAATTCAAAAATGAATTTAGCCTATACATATCGAAAGTTTATGAAGAGCTAACACCTGTTTTAAAAGATATGGTAAGCGGTGCACCTCGTTGTGATCTTCTAAATTTAGATGATAAGCTAAAATATATAATTAAAAAACACGATGTTGAAATTGACCTTTATGTAGATTCCCTGAAACAGCTAAAAGAAAGGGGGGATACTGCTGCGCCACAATACAACTTTTATGGCAATGTGGGAGCTGTTCAGACCGGCGCTTCCTCTGCGGCAAATGTAATACAAAATTTAGGTCAAGAGGATAGAAATGAGCTTATAACTGCCTTAGAGCTGGTAAAGGAAAGTTTAACAACAATTCAGGAAATTGGTGAAGCTAGGCGCGTTGAATTAATCGAAATTGCACAAGAGTGTCTACAACAATCGAATACAGGTAGCCCTAATAATACAAAACTTATGGCAATGCTTAATCTATTAGGGATTACAGTTCAGTCCTTTGCCAGTGCACAGCCTGCATATCAAGCACTCAAAGCAGCTTTGATACCGCTTGGTATAACTTTGCCTTAATAAAGGTGACCCTAGATGTAGCAGTGGAGCAGCGGGATGGGGTTTGGTGGGAATAAAGTAAGCGGGATTTTAACCTATGAACCGTGGCGATATTTCCGAGTTGCAGAATATTGTGCACATAGAAAATGTGCCGTCCATTATGCAGCACGGCATACTGTCGCACAAACGGGCCGAGCGGATTGGGCATCAGTCTGTGGCAATGGCAGAGATACAAGACCGACGCAAAAATAAGCAGATACCTGGCGCCCGCAGGCTGCATGATTATGCCAACCTGTATTTTGACGCCCACAACCCCATGCTGAGCAGATTGAGAAGCAAGAACAGCGAAATATGTGTTCTGCGGGTAGATGCTGCGGTGCTTGATCTGCCCGGTGTTATTATCGCAGACCAGAATGCTTCTTCTGATTATGTTCTTTTTTCTCCTGTGGCAAGCGGCCTTACACTCCTTGATAAAGACAGGATATTCGCCCGTTACTGGAAGCACGGGGACGATCAGATTGAGGAGTGGCGGCATAAGGCTGAAAAATGCGCCGAGGTGTTAGTGCCGGATTGTGTACCTTCCGAGTATATCCGTGGCGCTTTTGTTGCCAACACTATCGCGCTGAGGGCTTTTGAGGCGTTAAACTGCGGATTGCCCGTTTCAGTCAACAATGGTATATTCTTTTAAAGGGGTGCCATTTTATGAAGATACTAATCGGCGATATGCTGCAGTCCAAAGCCCAAACCCTGATCAACACGGTAAACTGCGTGGGGATTATGGGCAAGGGTATTGCTCTGGAGTTTAAAAATCGCTTTCCGGATATGTTTGCCGATTACGCCCGCCGGTGCGAACGGGGCGAGGTCAAGCCCGGCATCCCGTATATCAGCAAAACGCTGTTTCCGCCGCATGTCATCAACTTTCCGACCAAGGATCACTGGAAATCAGCTTCCAAAATAGCCGATATTGAAAGGGGCTTACAGTATTTGCTGGCCCATTATAAGGAATGGGGCGTAACCTCGCTGGCCATCCCACCGCTTGGCTGCGGCAATGGCCAGCTCGAGTGGCGTATTGTCGGCCCTATGATCTATCACTATGCCGGACAGATGGCTATTCCGGTTGAAATTTATGCCCCCTATGGAACACCGCCAAGGCAATTGACCGTTGAATTTCTGTCTCAAACCGGCGCGACCTCGGCAAGGCATACTGGCAAGCAGGTTCCGTCTGCTGTCAATCCTGCCTGGGTGGCCCTGGTTGAAATTCTCCGCCGCATTGAAGAGCAGCCGTATCACTGGCCGGTCGGTCGAACCATTTTTCAAAAAATTGCCTACATTGCAACACGGCAGGGCTTGCCTACGGGATTTCAGTATCAAAAGGGCAGCTTTGGGCCATTTAGCAATGAACTGAAAAACGCCCAGGCAAATCTCATCAACAGCGGTTTGATTCAGGAAGAGCGCCTCGGTAAAATGTTCAGGATAAAAGTTGGGCCGAACTACGAACGGGTTACAGACAATTATGCAGCGTCGCTGACTACCTGGGCCTCGATAATTGAAAAAACAACCGACCTCTTTATGCGCATGGATACCGAGCAGGCCGAGATAGTTGCTACGGTCATTTATACGGCTGATTCCTTGCAAAGAGAAGACAAAGCCATCCCTGCGGAAACAGAGGTGCTTGAATCCGTCATGCAATGGAAGCAGAAGCGTCGCCCGCCTTTAAAGGAGGCGGCAGTTGCGTCATCTATCAGAAATCTCGCCATGCTGCGCTGGCTTGATGTTGAGCCTGCTGCTGACCTGCCTGTTCCGGATGACGAGCCCCTTTTGGCGCAGGCAACCGGCTGAGAAATTGACCGGCGACCATTTCCGGCTGTTGATATCAATAGAACCCCTTATACATCAGCGCGATTCCCAAGCGACAATAAACTTCTGGGAAGTTTTGACCGTTACACCCCGTTCTGCAAGCCCGTTCTTGCGTTGCGGGCTGTTTTGCGATAGCATAGCTGATTATCACAGCGCGCAACGACACACCGCAGGAGAAGCTCATGGCGATTTCGAAAAAAGTGCAGACCTTCATGGAAAACGCGTCCTGGATCCGCAAGATGTTCGAGCAGGGCGCGCTTTTGAAAAAGCAGTACGGCGCCGACAAGGTCTACGACTTCAGCCTCGGCAACCCCAATGTCGAGCCGCCGGAATCGTTTTTCGACCGCCTGAAGGACGCGGTCGGCACCCGCATTCCCCTGCAGCACGGCTACATGTCCAATGCCGGGTATCCGGAAACGCGGCAGGCCGTGGCCGAGTACCTGTCCGAGGAGCACGGCATCGAAATGTTCGGCGACCATATCGTCATGACCTGCGGCGCCGGCGGCGCCCTCAACGTGGCGCTGAAAACCCTGCTCGACCCCGGCGATGAAGTGATCGTGCCGGTGCCGTATTTCGTGGAGTACAACTTCTATATCGACAATTACGGCGGCGTGGCGAAGCTGGTAAAAACCACGGACGACTTCAACCTGGACGCGGCGGCCATCGGCGCGGCGATAACGGATCGCACCAAGGCCGTGCTCATCAACTCGCCCAACAATCCCACGGGCCGGGTCTATGACCAAAAGACCGTCGGTGAGCTGGGCGCCCTGCTCGACCGGGAGAGCCGCCGCCTGGGCCGGGAGATATACCTGATTTCCGATGAGCCGTACTCTAAGATCGTCTATGACGGCGTCAGGGTCCCCAGCATCCTGCAGGCCTATACGAACAGCCTGATCATCACCTCCTATTCCAAGGACCTGTCGCTGCCGGGCGAGCGGCTTGGCTATATCGCCGTCAACCCGGCCCTTACCCCCCTTGACGCCATGATGGGCGGCCTGGTGTTCTGCAACCGCACGCTCGGGTTCGTAAACGCGCCGGCCATCATGCAGCGCGTGGTGCGGCACCTGCAGGGCCTGTCGGTTGATATCGATTTCTATAAGCGCAAGCGCGACCGCTTCTGCGATCTGCTGGCCGGCATGGGCTATGAATTCCACAAGCCCGAAGGAGCCTTCTACCTGTTTCCCAAAGCGCCCACAGACGATGTGCAGTTTGCCATGGCGCTGCAAAAGGAGCGCATCCTGGTGGTGCCGGGCAGCGGCTTTGGCTGCCCCGGGTATTTCCGCATCGCCTATTGCGTCGACGACGCGGTGATCGAGGGCTCGGCCGAAGGGTTCGCCGCGGTGGCTAAAAAATATTTTCCGTA
>JAFGCP010000003.1 GCA_016932595.1 Deltaproteobacteria bacterium | reverse complement strand
TTGCCGGGAGGGAGCTTGCCTCTGCCGGGATGGCTGTCGGGATCCTGGTAGTAGGTGTGCCGGACCTCGTCCAGGGGCAGAAAGCCCGGTTTCGGGCCGCCGTAGTCGACAAAGGCCGCATACAGGCTCGGCTCGACACGCTGCACCACGCCCTTGTAGATATTGCCCCTTATTTTTTCAACATTGGTTGTTTCGACGGCAAGGTTGGAAAGAACGCCGTCTTCAATAATAGCCACCCTGCTTTCTTCCGGGTGGATAACATTAATAATCATTTTTTTTCCGGCATCAGTCGCCTTGTTCCTGCCCCTCGTGAGAACGCTGAAAAACATCAATGTAGTAACCTTTCTCTGTGATTTGCGCATTACAGCCACTGGCAACGGGCTGCTGGAGCGATCAATAAACGGGCGGGCTTGCAGTATCAGCCGCCTTCCTCAATATAGCGTGCACCTGTAGCAGACTCGGGCCGCAGCCCCTGAAGCGCCCGGGCAAGAGAGCCGGGGTCATGAGCGCCCACATGCGGCGGGTTTGAAACCTTGCGGTAATTCCAGGTGCGGAAGGTTGCCTCGGCATAGGCCTCGGGAAAAGGCCCCATACGCTTGGTGAAATCCGGGCCTTTGGTAAAAAGTATCTCCGGTTCCGGTCCGTCCAGCTTCAATGCAAGGTAGGAATTTTCCAGCTTCTCTTCAAATAGTACTGCCACGATAGTCGCCATTGTGTAATAATACTGGAAAATCAGCCTGTTGGTCAAGCCAATAATCACAAGCAGCGGCAGGCAGCCCCGAACTTTTGCTTAGATTTTTCTCTGTTCTTTTGATAGATAGTAATCCTACTTAGTACAAAGCCCCGCAAAAGATGGGGCGAAAAATTCCCCCTTTAGCAAAGGGGGTTAGGGGGATTTGTCAGTGCAAAAAATCCCCCTGTATCCCCCTTTTACAAAGGGGGAGGGAAAGGGCATATTTTTTTGTATAAATAAAAATATTGCCACCTCTTTTGTGTGGGGCTGTACTTAGTGCCTGAACGAAAAGTCATTTTTTTGTAGGTTGGGTTAAGCCCGAAAGAACCCGTTGGGTTTCGTACCTCAATCCAACCTACGCAAAAACAAATGTTTACGAAAAAGCACTGTCATAAGGACGAACCCAACAAATGTATTTTTCAAGGTTTTCGTTCAGACACTACTTACTAACTACAAGGAGGGGGCACTAGCCATTCGCCCCTGCGCAACGCTCTTTTCAAGAAGGAAACCATGCCGGACTATAAAAGTACAATTGCGGCCCTTGAGGTTGCCCGTGACAAAGGGCTCATAAAAAATTCATCCTGCGCCAATGCCTGCTCTTGGCTTGCCCCATCTTTTGCTGGAGTTGAAATCGACGGCAGGCTGGTGGGTGACCATATTGCCGGGCTGGCGGCGCAGCAGCGCTGGACCGATATCGACAATGCTTTTTTTGAAATGAACGGTTTCGGCACTGCCGGCGTGCGGGGCTCCATGGCCATCGGCACAGCCTGTTTCAACAAAATCATACTGGGACTGGGCGTTGAAGCCCATGCCCGCTATATCGAAAAAGCCTATGCTGAAAACGGCAGGCAACAGGGCCGTGAAAAAGCCGTCATTATCGCCTATGATTCGCGCCGCGGCTCCTATGATCCGCAGACCAACGGTCCCGGTTTTATGGTCAAGGAAGCAGCGGGCATCTATGCAGCCCACAGCATCAGGGTCTATGTGTTCGACACGGTCGCCCCGACGCCTGAGCTGTCATTTGCCATAGCAGAGCTTGAAGGCATTGCCCCGTATGCCGGCGGCGTTTTCACCGCATCGCATAATCCGGCGGCAGACAACGGGTTCAAGCCCTATGACTGCCACGGAGGCCAGGTCGTGCACAAGGACGTGCAGCAGATAGCCGACAGCATCACCGGCTACGGCGAAGTGAAAAAAATGGACTATGCCGAGGCCGCTGCCCGGGGGCTCATCGTCACGGTTGGCCCTGAGGTTGATGCGGCCTATATTGCAAAGGAAAATCAGACGGCCGTCTGGGTTGATGCAGCGGGCCGGTTTCTGCCCGAAAAAATCGACCCCTCGCTCACGATTGTCTTCTCCGCCCTCAACGGCACATCACAGCGCCTGGTGCCGCGCGTGCTTGAGCGCCGCGGATTCAACCTGCAGAACCTGTTTCCGGTTGCGGCCCAGTGCAAGCCCGATGGCGCCTTCCCGACCTGCCCCAAGCCCAATCCTGAAGAAAAGCCAGCCCTGAACGAAGCGGTGAAGCTTGCCAATGAAACTGGGGCGGACATACTCATCGCCACTGATCCCGATGCCGACCGGCTGGGCGTGGGCGTTCGCCTGAAAGACAGCGAAAAAACCCTCTACGCTGATGATGCCGCAGTGAAGGACGGCTACTACCTGCTCACCGGCAATCAGCAGCTGGTGCTGCTCACCGATTATATCCTGAGCCAGACCATTGCCCGCGACGGCAGCCTGCCGGCAAACAGCGCCATTTCAAAAACGCTGGTCTCAACCGATCTGGCAAAAGCCATTGCCGATGCCTTCGGCGTCATGACTATTGAGCCCCATGTGGGCTTCAAATTCCTGGGAGAAAAGCTTGCCTGGTATGCCCGTCATGCCTGCGAAGCGGCGGGCCCTGCACAGCCCTATCGCAGCCTGTCGCGCCGGGAGCGGGTAGAGCTGCTCTCGCGGCACAGCATCTGCGTGCTGTTCGGCGGCGAGGAGTCCTACGGCTCGCTGGTGGGCGATTATGTCAAGGACAAGGACGCCATAACCGTGAGCGCCATGTTTGCCGAGATGGCGGGCTTTTACAAGCTGCAGGGCAAAACACTCATGCAGCGCCTTGAGGAAATTTTTGTGCGGTACGGCTATGCCCGCGAGGAAACCATATCCCTTGGCTATGCGGGCGCGGCGGGAAATGATGTCATCAGGGCCATCATGGCGGAGCTGCGGGCCCGTCCGCCCCGGCAGTTCTGCGGCAGGCAGGTTATCGCGGCCATCGATTACAAGGCCCCCGACGGCGGCGGCAGCCGCACAGCCCTGAGCGGCAGCGGCAGCATGCTGTTCCGGGATGCCGAACCGGAGGATGCGGCAGCCCATACCGGCTACGTACCGGTGCAGGGCATTGAGGTGCCCCTGTTCTGGCATGGCGACTACAAAATAATCAGGGCCAGCGCACGGCTGCCGGAGGCCAATATGCTGGTCTACGTGCTTGCCGACGGTTCAAAAATAATCGCGCGGCCCTCGGGAACGGAGCCGAAAATCAAGTTTTATGTGCTTGCCCGCGGCACGCAGGGTGCTGATAAAGGCTCTGCGCAGGACAAGCAGGCGGTCAATGCATTCTTCGCCAGCGTCAAGCAGGAGCTTACGGATTTTGCCGGCCGCATTGCCGGGCCGATTCTTGCGCCGGCATAAAAAACCACTGGCGGTTACATTTTTTTCAGCACAATGCTGTCGCCCCGGCATGCCCTGAGCAATTGTGCGGCGTTGCTGTTTTTTACCGATATTTCAAGCCTGCCGCTGCTGCCCATAATGCAGAACGGTTCACCCTCCTGAGCAGCGGCATACGAGGGCATGAGTTTTGTAATGGCCGCGCCTTTCACTTCAGCCCGTATCTCTCCCTGCTGAAAAAAGCCCTGCAGCATATCCCTCCTGATAGTGGTAATGAGATTGCCGAAGCGGTCGATATGCGCAATGCAGCCCTCAAGAGAGCCTGCGCGCCGCATAACAGGAACTGCCTGCGGCAGCATGACCGGATCATCGATTCTGCGGCCCATACGCTCAGGCCGCACGCCTTTGGAAAGATGGGCTGCTACAGGCGCAAAAACATCCCGGCCATGAAAAGTTGCCGACACCTCCGGCAGAAAATAGTCCGAAGCCGTAAGCGCATAGACTGCTTTCATGCCGGGGGCTGACAGGGCAAAACTGAAAATACCGTTATCCGGCCCGACAAACAGGCACCTTTCTGTCTGTACCACAAGAGCGCGCCTGCCGCTGCCCACGCCTGGATCGACAACCGCCACATGTATCGCGCCAGCGGGGAAATACGGGCATGCACTTTCAAGGGCAAAAGCCCCGGCTGCACTGTCCCGGGGCTCTACGGCATGAGTAATATCAACTATGGTGCAAGCCGGGTTGATGGACAAAATGACGCCCTTCATGACTCCGGCATAGATATCGGCAAGGCCGAAGTCTGTGGTAAGTGTTATGATTGGGTGAGCGCTCATACCGGCAAAACCGAAAAAAAAATTGCTTTACCCTGCAAAATACTTAAAATTGCTGTTAAAATCAATCAGAACCGTTAACTATTCAGGATATATCCGGCTCACGGTCATACGGCAATGAAACATAAGCAAGAAAACCACCGGGCCTTTATCTTCATAGACTGCGCAGGTCATCGCAGAACCCAAAAGCAGTGAGAAAACCATGCCTGAAAAGATTATAGCATGCCCCAAATGCGGCTATGTACAGCCGGAGGGGAGCGAATGCCTGCGGTGCCGGGTTATTTTTGCGCGTATCCCCCACCAGAAGCCGCACCCCCCTGCCCAGACGCTGCCTGACAAACCCAAAAAAAAGACAGGGTTTTTTCGGGCCATGCGTATTGCCTTTTTGCTGCTGGTGCTGGCCGGCCTGGGCTTTAATATCTGGCTTGTCAAGTGGCGCGTGGCAGCCTGGGACCGACCCCTGTGGGTAGTCATATATCCGATCTGTGGGGATGCAAACCCCGAAACCCGCGCGTATATCGACTCTCTGACCCCTGAAGACTTCAAGCCGGTGACAAACTTTTTTTCTGCCGAGGCAGAACGCTACAGCCTGAAAATTAAAGAACCTTTCAACATTGTGCTTGCCCCGAGGCTCGATGAAGTGCCGCCGCAGATACCGGATCAGCCGACGCCCCTGAGCATGATTGTGTGGAGCCTGAAACTCCGCTTCTGGGCATGGCGCATCGACACAGCTCAAGCCCCGGTGCAGGACATACAGCTGTTTGTCCTCTACTTTGACAAAAGCCGAACCATCGTGGACCACTCCTATGTCATGCAGAAAGGCTATATCGGCGTCGTCAATGCCTATGCAGAGCCTAAAATGGGAAACAAAAATAATATAGTGATAGCCCATGAGCTTCTGCATCTGGCAGGGGCCACCGATAAATACAATCCAACAAATGAGCTGCCCGTGTATCCCGAAGGGTATGCTGACCCGGAGGCGCGCCCGCTCTACCCCCAGTCACTGGCTGAAATCATGGCAGGTTCGATCCCGGTGAGCGCCACGAAATCGGAGATGCCCGGCAGCCTTGATGAAACTGTCATAGGCCCTGGCACCGCGCGGGAAATAAATTGGCTTCACGTCGAGTGAGACTGTGGTATAGTTATTTTCATGATTAAGATCCTTTATTAAAGAATTCAGGAGTCAGTAGTCTGAATACAGAATAGAAGACACACGGGATGTAAGGCAGTGTGTCTGTTGCCTCCTAAAATCATAGGCTGAAAGGCTTTCCGGTGTTTTTTCATACTGGATTCTGGATTCCGACTTCTCTTTTATATGCCCTGTGGATTTTTTAAAGGTCTGATTTTTATGCATCTAACCTGCGCACCTTGAAGCCCGGACTTCATACTCATGGCCATCGGACGTTTACGATTAAAACCCATGTCCTACGACTTTCCTCCCTGGCGTCCGCCCAGCGAGGCAAATAGCCTGCTTGTGCGCGTGACGCGGGGCTGCACCTGGAACCGCTGCACCTTCTGCTCCATGTACAAGCAGCTCACCTTCGAGCGCAGGCCGGCAGAGGATGTGAAGGCCGACATACTGGCAGCTGCCTCGCTGTACAGCGCCGAGGTGCGCTCAGTCTTCATCGGCGACTCCAACAGCCTTTCAATAAAAACCTGTGATCTCGCAGCTATACTGAACCAGCTCTATGCGGTATTTCCCGCGCTGGAGCGCGTCACGAGCTATGCGCGCGCCAAAACGCTGCTGAAAAAATCCCTCGATGATCTCAGGCAGCTCCGGCAGGCAGGGCTCACCCGGCTGCATGTGGGGCTGGAGACCGGCAATGCCGAACTTCTGAAAAAAACCCGCAAGGGCGCCACGCCCGAGGAAATGGTTGCGGGCTGCCGCAAGGCCAAAGAGGCCGGCTTCGAGCTGTCGGTATATGTGCTGCTGGGCCTTGGCGGCGAGCATCTTTCCGCGGCGCATGCCCGCGATACGGCAGCGGTGCTCAACCGCATCGATCCGCACTTCATCCGCGTGCGCACCCTGCAGCCCCAGCCGGGCTCCGAGCTGTACGATGCCATGAAGGCTGGCGCCTTCGTGAAAGCATCCCATGAAACCGTTCTGCGCGAGCAGCGCATCATGGTTGAAAATCTCAATGTCACCTCGGCGTACCTGAGCGATCACATAACAAATTATATTCCCGTCAACGGCAGGCTGCCCGGCGACAGGGAGGACATGCTTCGCGCGATTGATAAGCACAGCGCAGACCTTATGCATACTACCGCCCTGCACGACCGGTTTGCCCGCAAGGACGGGCTGACAAGACTGTAGCGCGCCGGCTGAAATTTTACGGGTGTCCGCTGCTGAAATGCTTATACCCGTTTTCAGACAATTGACAATTAACCGTTATCCATTGACATTTTTATGCCCGGCAAAATACTTATCGTTTCCGACAGCCACGGCGCCGTGCGCAAGCTTGACGCTATTGTGCGGCATGAAGAGCCCTTCGACGTCTTGATTCACTGCGGCGACGGAGTAAATGACCTCTCGCACATAATCATTCCCGGCAGCACGCGGGTGCTCAAGGTGACCGGCAATGTGGATATCTCCCATGGCTATATTTTTGAGCGGATTCTCATTGAAGAGCTCTACGGGCGGCGCATTATGATTACCCATGGCGATCTGTTCAGGGTCGAGCGTGACATGGCAATGATGCTTGAAGAGGGCATTCTGCAGGAGGCAGATATCATCTGCTTCGGCCACACCCATATGAAATTTTTCCGCAACGGGCCGGTGGCTCTGTTCAGCCCCGGGCCTGCCAACGAGGGCTGCTACGGCGTAATAACAATCGGCGCCGATATCCGTTGCCGGCACAGGATGCTCTGACCTCGCGCTTCAGACACAGCATATAAAACTCAAACGGAGCTGTCATGGCTGCAGATTTTTCGCTCAACACCCTCCATGCCCGCATGGCTTCATCGACCTCAGCCCTCATTATTGTTTCCCGGCCTGTCGACCCCGACTGTATCGGCACGGCCCGGGCGCTGCGATGGCTGCTTGCCGCGCAGGGCCGCACCGCCTCCATAACCTGTTTTTTCAGCATTCCTTCCAATATGGCCGATTTCCCCGGCATGGACGAGGTGCGGGTTGCGCAGCCCGAATCGTTTGACTTTACCCCCTTTGATCTCTTCATCACCGTGGACGGCAGCTCGTGGGGCCAGTTTTTCGGCGACGGGTGGCACAGCATTCTCGGCCGCCTGAACATGGAGCGCATTGTCAACATCGACCATCATGAACCTGAAGAAATCATGCAGGCCATACCCGGCCAGTGCCTGAACATCAAAACATCCTCAACCGCGCAGGTGCTGTACGAACACTTGATCGAACCGTCGGGGCTCACCCCTCCTGCCGGTATTGCAGACTGCCTCTACCGGGCCCTGCTCTATGACACGCGCGGATTCAGAAACGAGATGCATACCGGCGCATACCGCTTCGCCGAAGCCCTTATCGCCCTGGGCGCAGACCATGCCGGCGCGGTTGATGTCAACTTTGACATGCGGGAAGTGCAGTACCTGACCTGGGCCATCCAGCATACCCGGTTCATCAGCGACCTGGGGGTCATGCTGCTGGTTATCGATGCGGAGCGACAGGCAGAGCTTGAGGCGCTGCTCGGCAAGGACTTCCTTGATTTTGATGCGATCTATAAGGAAACCATTCAGCGGCAAATTGCGGGGTTCCACTACGGCATCATACTCACCGACAAGCTCGACGGCAGTGTGCGCCTGAACTGGCGCACCCGGGGTTATGGCAGCCATCTGGCCATAGCCGGCGTGGCCCGCAAGGCAGGCTTTCGCGCCGGGGGACACCGCAATGCGGGAGGCGGCAGTTTTGCAGGCAGCATACAGGATGCGCAGGCACGGCTCCTTGAGCACCTGCGCAGGGAGTTGCTGAATTGAACCTCCCCGCAGCAAGCTGCAGGATACCGCTTAGTATAAAGCCACTAAAACGAAGGGGATAAAAAGATTCCCCCTTTAGCAAAGGGGGTTAGGGGGATTTGTCAGGCTGCAAAAAATCCCCCTGTATCCCCCTTTGTCAAAGGGGGATGAAACAGGAATATTTTTTTATATAAAATTAATATCGCTCCCTTGTTTATGGGGCGCTGTACTGAGCATACAGTCATTCTGAATCCGCCACGGCGGCAAAAATCTTGTATTACAACATTGAGACCCTTCGCTGTGCTCAGGGTGACAACCAATCTTCATAGGGATTCTTTTATCATATTTTTACGCAAAGCAAGCTTCGGGGAATTTACCCATATGAGTTTAAAATCATAAAAGAGCCCAGGCTTGCTGCGGTGAAAATAGTATTTTCTTTTCCGGCATTATTTGGTAAGAAGACGTTAAGGTTTCCAAACAAACCCTAACCATACACAAGGAGAAAACGCATGGCAGCAAAAGCACCCGCAAAAAAAACGGCAAAGCCTGCAGCGAAAAAAGCTCCGGCCAAAAAAGCTCCGGCTAAAAAGGTTTACACCTGCAGGACCTGCGGCAAAACAACATCCGAGGCAAAGCACCTGTGCAACCCGGGTAAATACGAACCGGTTTACACCTGTGAGTACTGCGGCACGGCAGGCAGCGATCCCCGCCACATCTGCAAGCCAAAGGTAGCAGATGTGCAGTGGTTCTGCGATGCCTGCGGCAGAGTATCCGTATCGAAAAACCTGCTGTGCAAGCCCAAACAGATTAAAGGATAGCTTTCCTGCGCAACCGTTAGCTCTGCGCGCGCAAAAAAAGCGCAGCTTA
The DNA here is from genome assembly GCA_016932595.1 of Deltaproteobacteria bacterium. Classification (GTDB taxonomy): domain Bacteria; phylum Desulfobacterota; class WTBG01; order CAIYCZ01; family CAIRTM01; genus CAIWCT01. Next base: position 499 of record JAFGCP010000003.1, on the reverse strand, counting down.
ACCAGCAGGCATACAACGCATGTGTTCACTTGAGACAGAACCGGGGGATTACGCCGCATGAAATATCTGCCCAAAACAGGAAGGCTTGAGCGCAACCTGTCGGACGCTCACATAACGGCCATACCAAAAAGCGAAACAGTCCAGACTATCGAACTCACCAGGCTGCCCGACGGCAGCATTCTGGAGGGAGATGATTTCATCATGGCTGAAAAAGACCGCAAGGTGCTTGCTTTAAAAGAAAAGTACGGCTCCATCGATGAAAAGCAGATTACCTGGGTAAAAATAAAAAAGGACCAGACATCCCCCGCCGTATAGCAGCAGGAACATATGGCGCACGCGCTGCACCTTGCCGTGCAGACTTTGCTGCCACGAGCACAACCGGATGGCAAAACGCGAAGCCGCCACAGGCTCCGCGTTTTTTATTTTCTCATCTTCCATCTATGCTAGAGCATTTTTCTTTATTTTGTAGCCGTATTTTCCATATATGGCGTTTCCGTTC
>JAFGCP010000051.1 GCA_016932595.1 Deltaproteobacteria bacterium | reverse complement strand
CTGAAATACGTATTTTTACGTATTTCAGTCTACAAAGAAATAAAATATATTTTGATAAAAAAATATGCATTAATTTTTCTCGGTTGTTATTGCAGCACGACTTCAATTTATTACATCGGGGGTGCCTATGAGCAATAAAATCAGGATTTTTTTAATCATTATCATTATGGTAGGTACCATTGCGGCAACGTACTGGTACATGCAGGAAACAACGGGAAAAGTTACTGTGGTTGAAGAAAAAAAATGGCGTCTTCATGACAATTTAATGGGCATTTCCTTTTGCGATGATGATCTCAATGGCTGGGCAGTCGGTCAATACGGCACGGTGCTTCATTCCATTAATGCGGGCAAAACATGGGAATATCAGAAAAGCGGCGTTACAACAGACCTTCTGAACGTGTGCGCAAAGAATCCGGAAACCGCCTGGGCGGTGGGCAATAACGGTGTTGTGATCCATACCGTTGACGGCGGTAAAAACTGGAAGAAAGTTCAGGTCGGTAAAAAGTATGTATTTAATGACATCTGCTTTCTAAACGCCACAGAGGGATTTATCGTAGGGGAGTATCAGTCGGTGCTGCGCACCGTCGATGGCGGCGCGACCTGGCAGTTGATCAACGGCGGTGAACCTCCTCCCATAGATTTCTCTCAAGTAGATCAGAATCAAAGGCTCGATGAGAATTTCGGCTCAGAGGAAGAGGTGTATACGCTCAACAGCATTTATTTCGCCGATTCCAGAAATGGCTGGGCAGTAGGAGAAATGGGCACCATTATTGCGACTTCTGACGGCGGCACAACCTGGACAAAACAAAAAAGCGGCATTGACCATTCCTTGATGGATGTAGAATTTTTTGACACAAGTCTCGGCTTTGCCGTGGGGCTTGACGGCACCATTCTTAAAACCGTCGACGGCGGCGCAACATGGACCCGGGACAAACCAACAGTCATTACCCATTATTATGGCGTCACTTTCAAGCGCTATGGCTCAAATATTGAACGCAAAGACGCCATTGCCGTAGGTCAGGGCGTCATAGCGACCTATTCATTTTTCAAAAAGGACTATCTGCAGAACTGGGTGCCGGCCCTTGAAATGAAATACAATATTTATTTCAACTGGATGAATAAGGTAGCCATGATTTCAAAGACCGGCGAGCGCGTCATTGCCGTTGGGCAGGAGGGACTTATACTGTGCAGCGAAAGCGGCGGAAATGAGTGGGATATTATTCAGTACCCCGAGAAACCGGTAGAGCTTGTGCTCAATCCTTAAAGCCGAGGAGGGTCTATGGCAGAAGTGGCAAAAAAAACGCTTGGACACTATTTCCTTCAATACCGCTACTGGATCATGGGGGTGACTGCTGCGCTGACCGTGCTTTTTATGTATGGCATGGGAAGGCACCTCAGCGTCAAGGTTCTGCTCGAGGAACTTGTGCCGCCGGCGCACCCGTTTGTCAAGCTGCACATGGAATATGAAAGCCAGTATGGAGGCACGAGCACCGTCATTGTGTCCGTGGTCGTAAAAGAGGGGGATATTTTCAATGTCGCATCACTGGAGAAAATTAAACGCGTTAATGACGAAATACTTTTCCATCCCAGCGTACGCCGCGCTCTTGTCTCCTCCATAGCACAGCGCAAAAGCAAGGTGGCCAAAGGCCATGCCGGCGGCACGGTAGATGTGTCGGCCCTGATGTGGCCCAAGATAGATACAACGCCCGAAGGCATCGAGCGGCTGAAACAGAATATTTATACCAATGACCTGTACAACGGCGCCCTGGTTTCAAAAGACGGCAAAGCCGCCATGATTATTGCCGACTGCTGGCCGGATATCGATTATACCGAATTTTTTAATTTCTTGCAGCAGCTCAAGCAGAAGGAGGAAGACGGCAACACCACTATCCATATTGCAGGCAGGCCGATGCTGCTCGGTTGGATTTATCATTTCATGCCCGGCCTTCTGGTCATATTTGCCATAACTGCTATCTTCATCATTCTTGCTGTTGCATTTATTTTTAAAAATATTATCGGCATCGTTATCCCCATGCTGGCAGGTGCCCTGAGCGCTGTCTGGGGCTTTGGTCTTATTGCGCTCTTCGGCGTCAACTTCAACCCGCTCATGATAGTCCTTGTCGTGCTGGTGGGGGCGCGCGCCCTGAGCCATTCTGTGCAGACCACGCGCCGCTATCTTGAGGAGCTTTGCATTGCCGAGGGAGACAGGGAAAAAGCTGCAGTCGCAACCATCGACGGCATCTTTCTGGCAAGCCTTGCTGCAATCGTTACCGATGCCGCAGGGTTTTCCGTGCTGATACTTGCCAAAATCCCGATGGTGCAGAAAATTGCAATTTTGTGTTCCTTCTGGGTGTTGGCCATTCTGCTCATTGTATCCGGTCTCGGACCGCTGCTCTGCATTTATATGCCAAATCCCCGCAACTTGAAAAAATATTCATTTTCCTGGGACAAAGGAGATCTTGGTAAGGCAGAGCATTTAACAACGACAACCAGCTGGATTGACAGTATTGCAACCCTGTGCATCAACAGGAAATCGGCTATAACAATTGTAGCCGGAATGGTTCTGCTCGGGTTTTTGACCCTGCCCTATGACGCGAAACTAAAAATCGGCGACACCAATGCCGGCTCACCTATTTTGTGGGCTGATTCGGTCTACAATCAGGATTGCGCACTTATAAACAAAAAATTCGACAATTCGGGAACAGATATGCTCAGCATCATCGTCGAGGGCAGCCAGGACGAAATGGTGGAAGAGCCTGCCGTCATGAAGCGCATCGACCTGTATGAACGCTTTATCACCAGCAAGTACCCCGACCTGGTCGGGGGCACACAGTCCATTGCAAAAATCGTCAAGACCCTGAACAAGGAGTTCCATGAAGGTGACGTGCGCTACTTTACCATACCCGAAGATAAGCGCCTCATCACCAATCTCATGTTTTTTTATGCCATGGGAGGCGATCCCAGCGATTATACGACCTATGTCGAAGCGCGCTACAAGCACACGATTATAAGGGTTTTTCTGAAAGATCACAAAGGCGAGACGCTTGAAAAAGTTATTGCCGCTACGGATGAATTTTTTAAATCCCAGCCTGAAATCAAACATATGAAATTCAGATACGCCGCAGGCTATGGCGGAATTCTTGCCGCAACAAATGCCGAAGTCCGTGCCGCGCAAACGGGAACGCTGCTCTTCTGCTTTATTACCGTGTTTGTTTTCTGCGCCATTGCCTACCGGTCCGTGGTCGCAGCAGTCATTCTTTGCGTTCCTCTGCTGGTGGCCAACCTTGTGGCGGTAGTGTACATGGTCTTTAAAGATGTCGGCCTTGATCTCAATGCTCTTCCCGTTGCCGCCGTCGGCATAGGCGTTGGGGTTGACTATGGCATATACATTCTGAGCCGGATGGAGGAGGAGTTTAAAAATACCGGCGGCGACTGGTCCCGCATGGTGCATACATCTCTGAATTCAGCTGGCAAGGGAGTCGTAATAACGGCAATTACCGTCATAATACCGATCATGCTCTGGCCGATCTTGGCCGATCTTAAGTTTCAGGCCGAAATGGGCCTGCTGCTGACATTTATTATATTTTTCGACATGCTGGGCGCGCTTTTCTTCATACCAGCCTGCGTTATCCTTTTCAAGCCGAAGTTTATCAAGAGACATGCGCATATCACCGATGCGGATATTGCAGCGGCGGCCTGTGCGCGTGCCGCCCGGGAAGTTGAAATAATTCCGAGCGCCGAAGACGATCCTTTTTTCGCCGCTGTGTTCAGCGGCGATGAGCACGGTGTTAAAAAGTTTTTAAGCAAGGGAGCTAATCCCAATATCGGCACAAAGGACGGGTACACGCTGCTTATGGAGGCGGTGAAAATTCCCCAGGCGGAAAATCGGCTGACGATTGTAAAAATGCTACTGGATTTTGGTGTGAATGTATGTGCTCATGATGCAAAAGGCAATTCGGCTCTGCACCTTGCCGCAGCCTGCGGATTTGACGAGACGGCGCGGATGCTCATAAAGAGCGGCGCCGTAATTAATGACGGCGCAACAGTAAAGGACCGGCCCATTGGCAAGGCTCTGCTGCACGGCAATATCAAAACCGTTGAATGCCTGCTCAGCGAAGGAGCGTTGGTTAACGAAGAAATGCTGCATTTTATCGCTGAACTGTATTCAAACGGTTTTGCACCGATTGCTGAAAGCATGCTCAGGCTGGTAATGAGCAGAATGCTGAAGCTCGAAAGAGCTGTCGCCCAGGGTAAAACCGTTCAGGAGATTTTGCAGCATATTAAGGGTGTTGAGGAAATAATAAAAAAAATAGATCGTTTTGACACCAAAACCGCACAATAGATAACAGCTATTTAAAAGAAAGGAGGCAGCCCGGTTGAGATTACATGAGCAGGAGTATAAGAAAATACATTAAAACATCAACTGCTAAGGGGGATCTATGAAAAAAACAGCACTTTTTTTTACCAGCATATTTTTCATGGTGGCGATTCTGGTGATGTTTCCGCCAACTGCCCGGTCACAGGAAGAAGATATGGCGGGCGGGGTAGAGGGTGCAGACACCAGCGGCAAGGTTGATACAGGGGGTGAATATACACTTTTCGGAAAGCAGCTTTTTATCAATGGTTTTATTCAGCAGGAAACCGGCTGGGGTCTTTCTCCGAAGTATTCAGGCAAAAATCTTTCAGATTATTTTAGCGCTCAAATTGAATGGGAGTTCAAGCTTGCAGATTGGCTGTCTCTCTATGGTATTAACAGGGTTCTGGGTGATCTGGGGTATACCCTTAATGACAATAAAGGCTGGTTCAAGGATGCAAATCAGACACCTGCCAGGAGCTCAAATTCCCGCGAAAACCTATCATGGGAGACCAATAGAGATGATAGAGGATGGGAGGTTTTCAGGGAACTGTATGCCGATATCAGCGCAGGCCAGTTCAAGTTCCGACTGGGCAAACAGCAGATTATCTGGGGGGAAAGTGACGGACTGCGCCTGATGGACTGCATCAACCCGCAGGACCTGCGCCGTGAATTCAACCTGAGGGATTCGGATGAAGGCTATGAATATACAAGAATTCCGCTGTGGCTCCTGAAGATGAACTATTTTCCGGATTTCAAATTCGGGCTTGATGACTTACAGTATGAGCTTATTGTAAATCCCGGTAAGCCAAAGGTCAACCGCCTGGAAGCATACCAGGCGCAGGGAGGCGTCTGGGCCGCTGAAGAACCGAATCTGCCTACCGGCGTGCGCGTTGAGCTTTCGCAGAAGGAGCCACATACCAATATCAGAAATTTTGAGTTTGCAGGCCGTCTCATGGGCGATTTGAATGGCTGGCTTTTCACCCTCAATGCATTTTACGGAAGACAGCAGGATGCAATGCTTCGCCCCACAGGCCCGACCCTTTGCAGCTGGGATAAGCGGTTTCTGCAATTAAATTTTGACCAGGTCTATGATTACCGGAAGCTTGTTGGCTTTACGATTAACAAGGAGATCACCGCCGTGCGCTTCAGAAAAACAACCGCGCCGGTGATGCGCGTAGAAGCGCTGTATGAGTTTGATAAACCTTTTCAGTATGAAGGAAAGACTGTGGGCGATATGGCCTGGACCGGCCTGAACGGAGCATACCCGGATGCGTACAAAAAAAGGGATCAGATACGCGCCATGATCGGCTTTGACTGGAATATTTATATCCGGCCTTTAAATGCCCGCGAATCATTCTTTTTCAGCTCGCAGTTTTTTGTGTTTTATATTCCTAATATAAACGGTCAGTTTGTCAATGCTCCCTTTTATTTTACCGACAAGGTCAAGCAGGATGTTCTCCCGCCCCTGCCGCCCTCACGGGGCTCCAATCGCGTTGACCCGTGGCGTATTCATCAGACCCAGAAATATTGGAGTTTTCTGGTGAACACCAATTACTGGAATAAGCGCATTACCCCGCAGGTCCTTTATTTATATGATTTAGAGGAGCATGCCCATGGCTTGAAGGCAAAGATTAATGTTAGTTTCGGCAGTCACTGGCGGCCGGAGCTTGGCTTTATGGCCTGGTGGGGAGATTCCGATACGGGCAAATCATTCGGACTTTTTGAGAAAAACAGGCAGGTGTATGCGAAGCTGAAATATCAATTCTAACAAAGGGGGTGTACAATGAAAAAACATATTCTAGTATTCTGCATCATAGCTTTTGGCTTAGCGTTTACGTCCCCGTCAACAGCGGAAGAGGTGCCTTCCTGGGTGAAGCAGTGGCAGGACTGGGCCAAGTCAACGGGCAATCAGGATTTTATTGAATGGGGGCAGAAGCTTGCAAGCCCCGAAGCAATCAAACTCGGCAAGGAGTGGCAGGAGTTCCTCGGCTACAATGCTGTGGACATGGTGGCCAAGGACACGAAGGCACCCAGCATAAAACCGGGTTTGGTCATAACGCCTGAGAATGTTGGTAAATACGAAAAGGAGCTGCGCGAACTCTTTCCCTACGGGATGGACTGGGAAGTCGACCGCATGATGGGCAAGGGCAATTATGCCGGCTACAACTACAGCCCTCTTGAAATGGTGATCGTTCCGACGACCCATGCCTGGAATGACCGGGGGTATCTTGAGGCGACAAAGAAATATTCGAGCACCTGCAAGATCGGCAAGAACGATGCTCTTGAAGGCTGGGTTGCCGGATTGCCTTTCCCGAAGCCAAAGACGGCCCTTGAGATTGTGCACAACTATGACCGTTTGACGATTATGGGCGACAATTTGAACTCCATGCCGCTGCAGTTCGGCCTGTATGGAAAGAACGGCCAGCGCGAGCGCGTGGAGAAGATCGAGCTGCACTGGAACAACTATGTTGGCAGAATGAAGGTGCCGCCTATGCCCACGATTCCAGGATTTGAAGATATTTATGAAAAAGGATCAATCGTGGCGCTGTTTCCGTATGATCTTAAAGGGTTTGCCGCAGTGCGCACGCGGTATGCCGATCCTCAGAAAGAAGATTCATTTGTGACCTATGTGCCCTCCATGCGCCGCATTCGCCGCCTTGCAGGGTCAAATACCCAGGACCCGCTGGTCGGTTCAGACCTCTCCTGGGAAGACTGGAAGGGATACTGGTGCAAGCTTTCCATTCACCCATCGGATTATGAGATTGTCGGCGAAGCCGTGGTGCTGTGCCCGTCGTTCAACCCCAAGCCAATTGAATACTTTGAGAAATACGGGGGCTGGTGCCAGCGTTACTGGTGGGAGCGGCGGCCCGTATGGGTCGTGAAGATCAAGTCAAAGGAGCCGACCTATATCTACGGCGCCCGCCTCTGGTATGTTGATAAAGAAACCTTTGCCATGCAGCAGGAGATAATGTATGACCAGAAGGGCCGGGTGTGGAAGTATTGGGACTGGTGCTGGCGCTGGAATCCAAACAACGGTGAGCTCGACTACTGGAACCCCTATGTAGCCGATGTCATAAACAAGCATACGACTATTGCAAATCATCATATTACTTTGAATATGCCAGACCTGAGCGAAAACATGTTCAATCTTCGCTATCTGTCTGAAAAGGCCCATTAATGCGCATATTGTCTTGGATAGTTGCATGAGGCGGCAGCCGGTCGTGAACGCATATGTTCACGGCCGGCTTTTTTCAATTTTTATGTGACTTGTTTCGACAGTGCCGCTGCTCTATGGTTGCTTCAACGGCGCAATTGTATTAAAGGGTATGCATGCTCGCAATGCTGAAAAAAGAACTTGGCTGCTATGCCGGTTCGCCAGTGATGTACGTGGCCTGCACCGTATTTATCGGAATTGCAGGGTACCTTTTTTACGGGAACCTGATCATGCTGCTGCTGCTGCAAGGCAGCAGCCTTCCTGTCGACCTATGGGAATTTACGGTCAATGACCTGCGGCTTCTTGTCATGCTGCTGATACCCGTCATATCGATGCGCATGATTGCCGAGGAAAAGCGCCTGGGAACAATCGAGCTATTATTTACCTCCCCCCTGAGCGAATGGAATATCGTACTTGGAAAATATTTTGCCGGGATGTGCATCATCGGCCTGTTTGTCTGCGCCACCCTTCTGTATCCATGCATGTTTTCAGTTTTTTATACAGTAGACCTGTACCCGATTATGGCCGCCTATGTCGGCATTATACTTTTGTGTTTTGCCATAGCTGCAGCCGGGGTTTTCCTGTCGGCTATCACCAAAAGTCAGATTATCGCGGCAATCTCAACAGCCGGTTTTGCTTTTTTTCTCTGGTTTATTGATCAAAGCGCTGCAGCTGACCAGACTCTTGCTTCACGAATATTTACCAGTCTCTCACTGCAAAAGCATTTCTATAATTTCAACAGGGGAGTTGTGACGCTACGGGACAGTGTTTATTTTGCCGGGTTCTCTGTTTTTTTTGTCTTGCTTACCGTCGAACTTCTGAAATTGCGTACCCGGGAAACAGTTGCTTTTCATATGCCGTGGCTTGGTTCCGTCAATGTCCGGTGGCTGCCATTTTCCGCCCGCGCCGGCGCGTCCATCCTCTTTTTTGCACTCTGCATTATGCAGCCGGGCATACCTGCACTCCGCCTGGACCTTACAGCGGGTCGGATTCACTCCCCGTCGGGTATTACTCAGGCAGCTTTTGAACGGCTGCAATCACCGTTTACCCTTATTGTCGGCTGCGAGGGCCTTCAAAAGTATCAGTACGAGGATTTTTTCGAACAGTTGGCTTCTCTGTCGCCGCATTTTTATTTTCGACTTGTTCAGCTTGAACAAAATCCGGTCGCTGCGGCCCGCATGGAAATAACAGAAACCGGATCAGGCTTCATTGAATACAAAGGCCGTATTAAAAGAATTGAAACAACCAATGAAGAAAGCATAGTGGCAGCAATTTATGATCTGACTCAAGATGCCCCTAAAAAAGTTACTATTGTCCAAAACAATAAGGCTGCAGAAGAGGGCGCTGTATCCTTTACGCTGACCGACAGTATTCTCACCGATCAGGGATTTAAAATAAAAACAACTGATCAGGCCTCTAGCAAAATTATAGATTCCGATACGCAATTGCTCATTATGCGCAACTGTCAGAAGGATATACCAGCGAATATTCTTAAAGCTGTCGATATTTTTTTTGTACGAGGAGGAAGCGTGTTGATGCTTTTAGAGGCCGGAGACATGCCAAATGTCTCCCGCTTTCTGAAAAAGTACAATGTTGAGCTTGGGAATGATGTAATAATCGACCGGGAGCATGGCGGGTCTGGCTTTGATGAATTAACGCCCGTCATTTTTTTTAATAAAGAGCATCCGGCAGCTGCTGACTGCACAGCCCCGGCAGTGTTTAACCGGGTGCGCTCAGTACAGGTCGGAACGCAGCCTCGTACCGGCTATCACACCTCTATCCTCTGTTTTTCAGGCCGTGGTACATGGGCGGAGACCGATATGCGCAGCGCGTTGAGCGGTACGGCGAAGTATGCCAGCGGCGCTGATGTATACGGTCCTGTTACCGTCGGCGTCAGCATAGAAACACAGACCGAAGGCGGCAAAAGCAGGGGAGGGCGCATGGTTGTGCTTGGCAGCGGTAGCTTTATGTCTGACGGCCAGACCGAATTGCTGGGCAATGCGGACTTTACAAAAAAATTGTTTGTGTGGCTTTCACCACAGGAAGTGCTGCCGGGGCTTGCTGCTGAAAAAACCAGGGCAAGCGAGCCCGTTCCCATCCGTATGACGGAGGCCCAAAGCCGTCTTTTTTTCTGGTCACTGGTCGTGCTTCTGCCTGCATTGTTTATGCTGGCAGGAGTCAGTGTTTTTTTTCAAAGACGGCTGCTGCATTAGGTTTCAATTACATCGGCTTCCCGGGAGGCATAGACCGGCGCGCCTGGTTCCATGCCCAGTGACTCCATGGCGTCAATAACAGCCATCATATCATTGCAAGAACAGGCGGCAAAAGCCCTGATGCGCAGGGGCTTGATGTTAAGAAATCCTTTTGAATACCAGGAGAAAAATTTACGGAACAGTTTTGTTCCGAGGGCTTCTCCGTGAAAAGAGCAGCACCGGTCAAGATGGTTCCTCATAACAGCCAGTATATCCGCAGGTCCGGGCCGGTCTTGCTCTGGTTTCCCTGCTAAAAAGGCATTGGCTTCTTGAAAAAGCCAGGGGTTTCCAAGGGCGCCGCGGGCAATAGCGACTCCGTCGCAGCCGGTTTCATCCAGCATTCTTTTTATCAGCCGCGGTGAAAAAGCATCGCCGCTGCCAATCACAGGAATAGACAGCGCTTTTTTGACCTCCCGGATCGTTTCATACTGTACCCTGCCGCGGTATTCCTGCGCCCGTGTCCTGCCATGAATAAACACCGCGCTCGCGCCTGCATCCTGAGCTCGCAGGGCTGCCTCGCAGGCATTGCGGCTGGCATTGTCCCAGCCGGCCCGGAGCTTTACCGTTACCGGTACGGAAGTTCGTTCTACAAGTACTTTCACCAGTTCATATATTTTTTTAGGCTCCTTCATAAGACAGGCGCCTTCGCCCTTGCGCACAACTTTGGCAACGGGGCATGCTGCGTTCAGATCAAGCATATCATAAGGCAGGCCGGCAAGCTTATCAGCTGCACGGGCAAGCATTTCGGGATCGACGCCCAGGAACTGTATGCCAAGGGGCCTGTCTCCCTGCTCGGTAAAGAGCATTTTTTCGGTTTTTATGTTGCTCCAGGCAAGTGAGCGGGCGCTGATCATCGTGGAAAAAGCAAGCTCGCAGCCGAATTCCCGGCAGAGCATGCGCAAAGGCAGGTCGGTGATGCCAGCAAGGGGGGCAAGCACCAATTGAGAGCCAAGATGTACATTTCCGATTGAAAGCATATACTGGCATCATTCAAGCATTCATTGTACTTTACTGTATTTTGAATTGTGCACATTTTAAGCCGGGAACGCAAAAGAAAAAGCACGCGCATAGGCCGGTATCCGTAAAATAAATTATTCATACAAAAATCAGTGTAAAGCCCTATCAAGTAACCCTTTCAGGTGTTCCTTCAGCCCCGCCAGTAAAAAAAGCTTTGTCGGATACTGTTTGCCGGCCGGTCTTTATATTGTGGTTGCTGTATAAATTCTTGACATATACAGGGGTTTTAGCTTATAAATATTAGATTATTTTTCAATACTCCGATATACATCCGGACCGCGCAATTGAAGATGAGGTGTTAACCCGGGTGTATCGACATACACACAGGTATGACTCCACCGGGACTCTGGCGGAGCAGGCTTTTCTACAGTTTTATTTTTGATACAGGAGGAATGTATGAGCAGTACGCAAAAGTTTTTATCGGCCCTGAAAAAATTCAGGGCAGGCGCCGTAGCGGCGCTGTTGACGCTTGCCGCGCCCGCCATGTCATGGGCAAGTGAAGCGGATCTTGCAATTCCCGAACTTGCTTCGGGGCAGCAGACACTGTTATATATCGGACTGGTCGTGTGCGTCCTGGGCATGATTTTCGGCTATTTCATGTATGCAAAGGTCAAAGCTATGCCGGCCCACAAGTCGATGCTCGACGTTGCTGATATTATTTTTCAGACCTGCCAGACCTATCTGCTGCAGCAGGGCAAGCTCCTTGCAATTCTTGAAATATTTATCGGCGCCTGCATTGTGTATTATTTCGGCGTACTCCAGCATATGCATGTTAAGGGAGTGCTGCTTATTCTGCTCTGGTCAGTTATCGGCATACTCGGCTCCTATGGCGTGGCATGGTTCGGCATCCGCATGAATACCCTTGCCAACAGCCGCATGGCATTCGCCTCCCTTGAAGGCAAGCCCATCAAGCTGCTCGATATTCCCCTGACTGCCGGCATGAGTATCGGCGTGTTGCTTGTGTGCGTCGAACTCATCATGATGCTTATTATTCTCCTTCTGGTTGACCGGGAATATGCCGGCGCTTCATTTGTCGGCTTTGCCATCGGCGAGTCACTGGGCGCCAGCGCCCTGCGTATCTGCGGCGG
>JAFGCP010000361.1 GCA_016932595.1 Deltaproteobacteria bacterium | reverse complement strand
CTCAGGCTGCGGCAGAACGCCTTGCCGCCATCAACCCGCAGCTCAGGCTCGAGCCGGCGCAGGCTTTTTTTCATTTTGACACTGCCGGGGAGCTTATCACCACTGATATCGATTTTGTCATCGACGCCATCGACAGCCTGAACCCGAAGGGCCAGCTGATAAAGCACTGCATGGACAAAGGCGTTCCCCTTATCTCGGCACTCGGGGCTTCCAGCCGCAGCGATCCGCTGCAGCTCCAGATCACCAGCTTGAATAAAACCGTCAACTGCCCTCTTGCCCGGGCTTTGCGGCGGCATCTGCGCACCAAAGGCATTCGCGAGGATGTGCCGGTTATCTATTCTCCCGAGCTGCCCCGCCAACCGCTCCTGCAGGCTGACGAACCCCTGGTCGAATCCACCGATGCCTATCTCCGCGGCAGGCTTCGGCGCTCGCTTCCCAGCATCCCGACGCTGCCGGGCATCGTGGGGCTCATGGCGGCGAATTATGTCCTTTTCGAGCTGCAGAAAAGAGCATAGCCGGAGGCTCTGGCGAAATGATTTTTTCTGTGATAGTATTTTTTCCCGCTGACAGGATATTGCTGAACGCGTGTATGAAACGTCATGTAATGTCATCCTGAACGAAGTGAAGGATCTCTGAATATATTAAAACCACGAGATTTTTCGCTGCGCGCAGAATGACACAACGAAGGGGCTTTGGCTTTTCGTATACGCTCTCAAAGGAGTTGCGCCGTGAAACATGTTCCGTTTGCTGACGACACCTATATTACGCCGCCGGGCAGGGAAAAACTGCTGCACCGGCTGCTTTTCCGCTGCCGCATCTACTATGTTCTGCGTTTTATATTCGTGGTTTTGAGATATTGGAACATCGCCCGCAGGGACCTGGACCATGTTACCTGGAGCCAGGCATCATTTGACATGTTTAAAATCGTTGAAGATTGCGGTGGCAGGTTTTATATAACCGGTCTTGACAATGTGCGCAAAGTCGGCGGCCCTGTCGTGTTCGTGGGCAATCATATGAGCATGCTTGAAACGCAGGTTCCGATAAGCATTGTGTTCCCCTACAAAAAAGTTGTGTACGTTATCAAAGAACAGCTGCGGGCCGTGCCGTTTTTCGGGGCGTATGTACAAAAATGCATCAGCGTCACGCGCAAAAGTCCGGCGGAGGATTTGAAGCAGGTTCTTGTGCAGGGAGCGGAAAAATTAGCTTCGGGCTGCTCGGTTATTATTTTTCCGCAGGCAACGCGAAGCGTTGAATTCATTCCGGAAAAATTCAACAGCCTCGGGGTCAAGCTTGCAAAGAGGGCCGGCGTACCGGTTATTCCCCTGGCTCTTAAGACAGACTTCTGGGGCAATGGCGATCTTATAAAGGACTTCGGACCCCTGAGCCAGGGCAAAACAATATACTTCGAGTTCGGCGAGCCCATTGAGATTAAAGGCCAGGGCAGGGATGAGCATGAGCGCATCGTGGAATTCATACAGACTCGTCTTGCACAGTGGCGCTCGGAAGAGAAACAATGGTAAGGAGAGTACGGCATGCGACTGATGGCGATTATCGGCAGCCCGCGCCGCGGCGGCAATACCGACGTGCTGGCGGACAAAGTCATTGAAGGCTATCTCAGCAAAACAACGGCAGAGGTCGTGAAAATTTTTGTCACCGAAAAGAAGATCGGCTACTGCACCGGCTGCCTGTCCTGCACGTTTCCACCGCCGGGAACCAAAACGTGCATCATCAGGGACGATATGGACGATCTTCTCGCACAGCTGACCTCGGCTGACGCTTTCATTTTCGGCACGCCCAATCACATGCGCACGGTGAGCGCGCCGCTACTGACCTTTCTGTCGCGCATGCTGCCGCTCATGCAGTTTCTTCCGGATATGGATGCTGAAGGCCGTATTATCGGCGGCGGCTTCACCTCGTCTCTTAAGGGCAAAAAGGCCGCTATGGTCATCAGCCAGGGCGACCCTATATTCTCGTCAGCCCTTGTGCATGCGGTGCTGGAGCGCAATCTGATTGACTTCGGCATTCGACGCGTGGGAGATGTGATCAGCTCGGGCAATATGCTGCCCGGCGATGCTGCTAAAAAGCAGCATGATCTTGAGAAGGCTTTTCAGCTCGGAGTTGCCCTGTACACGACTGCGGGGATGTATTGAAATTTTAATTTCAAGCTGGCGCGCAGGCCGGATTGAAGATCAAAGCCCGGATGAGGAAAGCGGAAGGGCCTGCAGCCGGCTTTTTGTAAAATATTTTTTTCCCGACCATTCGTATATAAAAGGGTTAACTACAGAGAGGAGGATTTCTGCATGAGCAACCATACCGGACATGTAGCAGCCATATTTTTTATTGTTGCTTGTATGGCGGCGGCATTTTTTTCGCCTGAAGCATCAGCGCAAGCAGCTCGAGCAATCTCATCAGGAGAGGGTCAAAAAATGGACAATGCAAACATCGGCATGAAGTTTCCGACCGTTACGGCAGACTCGCTTGCCGGCACAAAGGAGTCAATACCGGAATCCTGCCGCGGCAAGGTGACGCTTGTAGCGGTGGCGTTTCTGCGCGAAAGCCAGAGCCAGCTCGACTCCTGGCTGAACCCGTTTTACGAAAAATTCGGAAAACGCGACGGGTTCATGTTTTACGAAATTCCCATGATTTCCTCGGGCTATAAATTCATGAAATTCGTCATAGACGGGGGCATGCGCGGAGGCATTCCCTCATTCAAGCACAAGCATGTCGTGACAATGTATGGCGATGTGGAGAAATACCTCACGGCGCTGCATCTGGACCCGCGCTATGGCTATGCTTTTCTGCTTGACCGTGAAGGCGCCATCCGCTTTCAGGCTCAGGGGTATGCAACCGAGCAGTCGCTGAAGGAGCTTTTTGACAAGGCCGAAGCGCTTGCAAAATGATAGACGGCGCCTGGACCGGTGTGAACGCGTATCCTGGAGCAGTACAGAGAAATGCTCGTAGACAAGCTGTATCCGCGAACCACATGCAGCGCTTTTAATCAGGCAGGGGAAAGATAATGAGGCCCATGAACCACGAGGGGTTTTCCTGCCTGCTGCTGAGCTTCATGATTGCAGCGGTTTTTTTTTGCCGGCAGCGGGCTTTGCAGCAGTCGATACCTTGACGCCCCCCCAAGCGCCTGACGGTTTGCTGGGCAAGGGCCCTGGCGAAGATTCAAATGAGCCCACGCTCACGCCGGATGAGTTCACCGGGATTGCAGTCCGCTGGTGCGCCCTTTTTTTTGAGGGCCTGCGGGCTGGATGATCTGCCGGCAAAAATGCATGTGGAGCAAACCGGAAATTGTCTTGACGATCAGGTTGAGGTGCTGATCGACATGGCGCAACCGTAACCTTTTCTGTTGCTCGCTTTGATGGAGCCCTTACCGTTCCGCATGCCTGGTAAGGGCTTTTTTATTGACGCAGAAATCTTCATGGTTTTGAATAACCGCAGCGATTGAAATTCGGCAGGCTGAAGTCTGCACCGGTCTGTTGTTTCATTGCTGCAGAGGGGCTTTTCAATTCAAAACATTACCGGTACAGAAAATGCTCATACCGCGGTAAAATAATGCCGAAGTATTTCTATCGAATAGCAAATTAACATCGGAGAGCGTTTTTTATTGAAAAATAGATTTTTATATGGTATATAAATTCATTCTAAATAATAAAATAGCCAAAAAAAACGACTCTTTTTCTCCAAAAAACAGTGCCTTTCATAATGCACTGCTTAAAAAAAAGAGTGAAGTATTGCATGAGCGGATGTAGAGTATGAAGGGTGTTCGTGCTCTTCTCAGGCAAAGCCGTGACAAGGGCAATCAGGCGCATGTCGGAAAAGCGCTTGCCGGCCGATGCCGTATCGTCAGAAAACCATAGTAGCCCATGGCGATACTTTTTTGAAGAAGGCGCTACAAACACTGCGTGTTTTTATTCTGTAGGTGAAAGGCTATCAGGGTTATACGGCCATGGATAATCGGAAAATTTTAATTATTGAAGATGAGCCAAGCCTGCTGGACATTTATACAACCTTCCTTTCAGCAAAAGGCTTTGAAGTAGATACAGCCGAAGACGGGGGCCAGGCAATCAGCAAGGCTCAGCATCAGGAATATGCTCTTGTCATCGTCGACCTGGGGCTGCCGGTCAAAGGGGGAATGGATGTCATACAGGACATAAAAACCATATGGCCTGATACGGACTTTATCGTTTGTACAGGCCAGTGCAGCTTTGATTCCGCCATAGAGGCCATGAGGCTTGATGTTTTCGACTATCTGTGCAAGCCCGTTGTTATGGAGTCTTTAATGCGGAGTATCGGCAATGCCCTTGAAAAGCGCCGCCTTAAGCTGGATAACAAACGGCTGCTTGCCGAGCTGCAATATGAGCGAAGCAGCCTCGAGAATCGAGTCATAGCTTCAAAAAAGGCCGTCGAAACGCATCTCAAGGAGTCGACGATTTTTATCGGCGAGAGTCCGGCAGTACGCCAGATTCGGCAGTTGATTGCCGAAGTGGCGCCATCGGATATGACCATTCTGATCAGGGGAGAAAGCGGCACGGGCAAAGATGTTGTCGCTAATCTTATTCATGAATGGTCGGGACGGGCAGCCACCGGCAAATGCATCAAGATTAACTGCCCGGCCATTTCCGAGTCGCTTCTGGAATCTGAAATGTTTGGTCATGAGCGGGGGGCTTTTACCGGAGCCCACCGGGACAAGCCGGGGAGGGTGGAGTTTGCCGATGACGGCACGGTTTTTCTGGATGAAATAGGCACCATTTCCCTTGCGTTTCAGGCAAAGCTGCTTCAGGTTATCGAACAAAAGACCTTTGTCCGCGTTGGGGGCAACAAGACTTTAAAAGTGAATGCCCGCTTCATCGCGGCAACCAATGCTCCTCTTGAAGCAATGATCAATAAGGGGCTGTTCAGGCCGGATCTTTTGTATCGTCTTGCGCAATACACTATTTTTATTTCTCCTCTTCGTGAACGGCGCGAAGATATCCCGCTTCTGATTAACCACTACATGCATTATTACCTTGCGAAATACGAAAGGACTATGCAGGCCATACCCCATGAAATCATGGACATGCTGACAGCCTATGACTGGCCCGGTAATGTGAGGGAGTTGCAGTCGGTCGTGAACAGGGTTGTTCTGAGCGGTAAGTTTGATACCTTGCAGGAACATATACATATGGCCGGCAGCAGCGTGAGGCCGGAAAAAAGTAAAAAAATTCATGATACAGAAGTGAAACTCATTCTTTCCATACTCAATGAGACTAAATGGAACCGCCGCAGGGCAGCAGAACTGCTTGGTATCAGCTACAGCACGCTGCGCCGGAAAATTGAAAAGTATGAAATGGATAGCGGAATGAAGCAGTTCAGCGACGGAGATGCTGAGGCAGCCAAACCCGCCGATATGCTGCGCCCCGGCAGCTGATCCTTGAGACATCAAATACGTCCCACCCGAGCAGGCTTTTCGCCTGTTTTTTTTCGCTGCTGCCCGGAGAGACAGCCCAACGGCCCTTTGATAAGCAGTTGCGGGAGGTTCATTTCATCTTTTTTCAGGTTCAGGCCGTTCTGATCACAGATAGGCTGTGATCAGGGAGTAATGTTAAAAATCAATGCTCAGAGTAGTTTCCTGTTTTCTCTAGTGGGCCGTGACATTTCAAATTATGTAGTGTGTCCGCTTTGCAGGAGCGCATTTATGCGCGATTGTTTCGCGGCTGAAGCCGCTCTTACAAAAGAGCACTATCAAAAACAAATGTCATTGCCTATTAGAGCCTCAGCAATAGGATAAAAAGCACGGCAATCTTCTTTTTTGTTATGTCGGCCCGCCAGCAACCGCTACACTCCAGCCTGCATCCGGAGTTTTTAAGGATCAGATCTTTTTCAGGGTTCTGGCTTGCCGTTG
>JAFGCP010000360.1 GCA_016932595.1 Deltaproteobacteria bacterium | reverse complement strand
TATCCCTGTTGGGATTGGTTATGCGGCGGACGGTTCATGTACTGCAAAACCGGGCATTTCTAACGGGCACTGCCATGAACGCCTTTCAGTACAGCCGGTGCATACGGCTCGTATTCCTATAAAAGTTTTTGGGAGCCCGAATAGACCTCTTCCACCTTCAGCACTGTTGCAGCATGGCCCGGATGCTTACTGGGGTTCCACTTTTTCATATCATCAAAGATTTTTCCTTCTTTGTGATATTCTAGAGCTCCCTTAACTTGAAAGGCTTTGCCTGCATTGGTTATAAAGAGAACAGAGCCGCTGCTTCCCTCGAAAATATTTTTCCGTGTTTTATCAAAATAATTATCTGCAATCACAATTTTTTCTTCATCGAATTTGCTTACACAGGTGGCAAAAATAGCATTGGGAACACCATTTTTATCCACGGTGGCCAATACGATCGGCCCTTTTCTGTCATCCCACGCTTTGCTCACACTTTCCGGTAATTTCGACATGCTTTTCTCCTTTCGCATAATGACTGAGTTGCCTTCGTTTTGCAGCAGCGCTGAAAAATGTCAAAGGCTATTATTAAAAAACTGCCGGGCGAAGCCCGCATTATATCATTTACTGTCCAAATCATGTCCGTGTAAGTTCAGCCGGAGACCTGCTCCGCCAAAGACTCTTCCAATGAATGGGACGGTGCTGTAATAAGCGGTAGCTGCTGGTTATAATACTTTTCCATAACCTCTTGTACAGACAAAGAATCCTCCACTTTATATATATCGACAAAATTATTCTTCAGCATATAAAAAGAAATTTCACCGATTTGCGAGCAAAACAGCAGGTCGAGCCGGTTTTTTATAATTGCCCGGATAACTTTAACGCCGATATGCTTTTTTTCTTTCAGAAATTCATTGCAGTAAAAATCGTCTATACTCACATCGGTTCCGCTGATTTTTAAAATAATAAAATACGGGGCCCGGCCAAAATGGCCATGCACTTTTGAATCAAGGCCATTGATGTCGTGCACGGGAATAATGGCTGAAAGGATATTGTTTTTTGCCGGCTCGACGTGAATAAAAACCGAGTCAATATGTTTATAGGTTGTCATGATACATTCTTCAGCCTTATCGGCAAGCTCATGGGCCCGGTACAGGGCAAGCGTGGGGCTTGTTTCAATTTTACATTCAATCATTTTAAACGGGCCTGCCTGGCGTATCATAACTTTACTGACTCCCTTGACGCCATAGAACTCCTGTATTTTTTCTTCAATTTCCGCCTGCAGCAGAGGATCTAAATTCGCATCCAGCAAAATCAGCAGCGCTCGCCATATATTTTGGCCTCCCAGTTTCAGTATAAGCAGGGCAATAAAAATAATAATGGCCCCTTCAACGTAGGGAATTTTCGCATACGCCAGCATAATGCCGCACAACACCATAAGGGAGGTGCCAATATCTAAAAAAGACTCGCTGGCATTGGCTTCAAGAGATTGGGAGTTAATGAGCCTGCCGACCTGCCTTTCTTTTTTGGCAATAAAATATGCCGCAAAAACAGCTATGCTGCTTACGCTTGCGGGGAAAACGGGGAATTTCTGCAAAGCGGCGCAAACAAATAATTTATTGTACCCGTCCCTCAAAACCTCTATGCCGGCCCAAACGATCAGCAGCCCTATAATAAAAGTTGCCAGCGTTTCAGCTTTATACAACCCATAGGGAAACCGGCGGCTTTTTTTTCTGGAGGCCAGCCATAGCCCGAACCCCGAGGCTGATATAGCCAGAAGATCACCGTAGCTGTGAAAGGCGTCAGCGACCAGTATCTCCGAGTCGAAAACAATTCCCGTATACGCCTTCAGGCATGCCAGCAGCAAAGTCGCGCCGGCTGCCCACAGGCAAATCCGCAACCCCTTTTTTAGATCATTGGTATTGCTGTCAGAGGGTGTCATCACGGTCTGTTACTCGGAAAAAAACTTGCGCGTCATGGGCGACCCGCATTTGGGGCATGCTTTTTGAAAACAGGGCACGCCCGGCTCATGAGAAACTGTGCAGCCGCAGCTGGGACACAGGCAATACACGGGCGTCTCGGGCCTGCCGAACCACTGCTGCCACTTTTGCCCGCAAAAACCCCTGCGCCGGCCTTTCCCTCTCCCTTTGGTGAATGGCATTATATAATTCCTGTGCAAAAAGTTATGGGAGCATTATCCCCCGATTGCTGACATGCCCCGGCTGCATTTTTGAAAGGACGGCTCCAGAACAGCATGACGAAAGGGCTTAGTGAAAATTGCCCGTGCCATCAGGCCCAGAAGATCGGCGTCAGAGCAGCCGGACCTGAGGGGAAGCCTGAGGTCTGTTTCGGTGTCGGAAAACAGACAGGTTCTGAGCCTGCCGTCGGCGGTCAGGCGCAAACGGTTGCAGGTGGCGCAGAAATGATTGCTCAGGGGGGAAATAAAACCCAGCTTTCCCTGCGCGCCCCGAAGCTGATACAGGCGCGCCGGGCCGGCGCCGGGTTCAATCGGCAGTGGAAGCAGCTCGCCGATTGTTTGTATTTTTTCCCTGATGTCGGCATTGGAAATATAAACGCTTTTGTCCAGCCCTGCATGGCCGTTAATCGGCATGAACTCAATAAAACGAATGTGCACGGGCCGTTCCATGGTCAGGGCTGCAAAGGAGGTTATTTCAGCGTCATTGATGCCCCGCATGACAACGACATTGACCTTGATCGGCGAAAAGCCTTCCATGCGCGCGGCATGAATGCCCGCAAGCACAGCGGCAAGGTCCCCGCCCCGGGTTATCTGTTTGTATTTTACCGGATCAAGGGTATCAAGGCTGATATTGATTCTGCGCAGGCCGGCCCGGCGAAGGGCTCCGGCCGCGGCCTCAAGCAAAATGCCGTTTGTGGTTATGCTGATGTCGGCAATCCCCGCAAGGTGATTCAGCTCAGCCACCAGATCCGCAATCCCTTTTCTCACCAAAGGCTCTCCGCCGGTAATTCTTATTTTTGTTATGCCGGCGCCTGCGGCGACCCGGGCTATGCGCAGCATTTCCTCATAGCTGAGTATCGCTGCATGGTCCATGAGGGCAACGCCCTCGGCGGGCATGCAGTACACGCAGCGCAAATTGCAGCGGTCCGTCACTGACAGGCGAAGATAGCTGATGCGGCGATTAAAGCTGTCGGTCAGTGCGGGTGCGTGTTCGACCGCGCTGTTTTGTAAGCAGTTCATCGCCTGTCACCCTCAGTTGCTGTGCCGCCGGTCCCGCCTGCCGGATGTGCCCCGGCGCCGGTATCAATTGCCGGCGGCTTCGCGGGCTGG
>JAFGCP010000359.1 GCA_016932595.1 Deltaproteobacteria bacterium | reverse complement strand
GTCACCGAACTTAAAGAGGTTGCCCATAAAAAAGGGCTTGGGGTTTCAACGCTTGTGCGCATGTGGGTACGCGAGCGCCTTGCAGGCAATGCTTCGCTATGATGACGAAATTAATTCGTGGCTGTCCCCTATAAATCCTCGATAAATCCGGGAGGTGTCCGAAATACCGGGGGAATGCCCTCCTTTACCATAACCGCTGGATACCTGGCATTAACAGACCGCTTTTTAACAATAAGGGACTTATGATGAAATATAAAAGACTGGGCCGCAGCAATCTGCGCATTTCCGAAATAGCCTTCGGAGGCCTGCCCCTGTTTTACCTTGAGCGCGAAGCTGCCGTGGGCCTTCTCAACGCGGCCATCGATATGGGGATCAACTATATCGACTGCGACGAAGCAGGCAGCCAGTTCGTGCCCGCCAAAGTGTATGAAGACACGAGGGACAAGCTCGGCTTGGTGCTGAAAACCCGCCGCTGCGAGGTCTTTGTCGGCATCAAATGCATGTTTGCAAAAAAAGACGAGGTGGCAGGGGCTATCGACCGAGCGCTGGACTATATTTTCAAAGGCACCGGCAGGGAAGTGATCGATCTTTTTCACCTGGCCCATGTCGATACGGATGAAAAGCTCAGCCTGCTTCTGTCGCCGCAGGGCGGGCTTGCCGCTGTTCAGGAGGCGCAGCGTGCAGGAAAAATAAACTTTGTGCTGGTGGCATCCCATAACCCGGCCGTACTGTTGCGCGCATTGCAGACGGGCTGCTTCGATGTCGCCGAATTCCCCTTTACAATTATCGAGAATGAATACAGCAAAAAGGTCATTCCTTACTGCCGGGAGCATGACATAGGCACCGTCATCATGAAGCCGATCGGCGGGGGGCAGCTTGCCTCAGTTGCTGATCTGTCGCTGCGCTGGATTATGCAGCACCCCGTCGACATTGTCATACCCGGCATGAGAACCATGGAGGAGCTGCGCGGCAATGTTCATGCCGTTGTAAATGGCGGCCCGCTGGCGGAAGGCGAACTCAGGCAGCTCGAGCAGGCGGGTCTCGCCATTGGCAGTGAGTACTGCCATCGCTGCGGCTATTGCCTGCCCTGCCCTCAGAACATCCATATCGTGGGACAGATAGACATTTACCGCTCGCGACTCATCGATCTTGCGCGGAAAAAAGAAGTGTACCGGATTGCAAAGGAGCAGGGGGCAGGAGTAGCCGCAGACTGCGTTGCCTGCGGAGCCTGCGTTGAAAAATGCCCTTTCAAACTTGCGGTGCCTGAGCTAATGAAAAAAATAGCTGCTGCTCTTGGCGCATAGATAGCGGGAATTGATTGTCAGGTTACTCCCAGACCGCTATGCTTTACGCACAATGATGTGTTTGACGTACGTCAGGTTACAATAGCGGCATAGCGCAAGCTGTACAACAAAGGGCGCTGCCCGCTTTAATTCCTCTGAAATTTGAGCCAAAGTCCTTTCCCTTACGCAAAACACCATCGCTCGATTAAGCGGGCATGCTCCTGCCAGTCCTGCTCGCACATCATATTATGGCTTATATCATTTCTAATCGACCGGTCCGCCGCGCCCAGGTAGTCTGCAAGGGCTTCCCAGAGGTTGGGGTTTGCGCTGTTGCCGAAACCGGTACGGCCAAGAACATACACCGGGCAGGCAATCTTCTCCGGGCTCACCGGCATAAAGGCGTGTTGCTGCAGCACCAGGGTCGACTCGCGGCCCAGAAATGCAAAAGTCTGCCACAGGGCTTCATCCGACACCTTGTTCTGTTCAAAAAGCATGGCCCTGACTGTATCGAGGTCGCGCGCCATCATGGACGTGCCGTCAGGCAAATGCACAAACCCGGTTCGCGTGCTCTCCAGGCGTTCGGCAGGCACCTCCAGGACAGTTTCCGTAATCTCTTTGCAGGGTGCGCTGTCAAGAAGAACCAGCTTATGCAAACGCACGCTTTCCGCAACCTTCTGCGACACGATGCCGCCCATGCTGTGGCCCACAAGTATCGCCTCTCTGCCGATTGCAGCAAGCGCGGTTTTCACATCAGCAACATAATCTTCAGCTGTTGCCAGGCCGAGCCGGTCATGGCCGCTGCTCAGGAAATGGCCCCGGTAGTTGAGCCCGTAGCAGGCAATGCCCCGCATGGCGAAAAAGTCCATAAAGTTCCACCACAGCCATGAGCCGTGAAAAATGCCATGTGCAAAAACCAGCACCGGGAGATTTTCAGGACGCTGCGGTTCAAACTGCTCAACGCGAAGGCCGCCGTCGAGTGTAAGGATTCTGCGGGTATAGTTCATGATTGTGTGCTCCCCCTTGTACTTTAGGTATGCTGCAAAACATACATAAAACCTGTAACTGCCCCTCGGTTTCGCTCCCTGGTTTTCCCGGGCTGCGGTCAAGGGCTGCTTTAATAGTTTTCGACAGTATTGCAAAAAAACTAAATAAGATAAAGAAAAGACACTGAATGCCCTCGTGAAACAGGCATGCATTAAAAAAAGGGAGCAGCAAACAACTGCTCCCTAGTTTATCTAATTAGTGGCTGTTCCAAATTATTTTCAAATTATTTTCGGGTGGCTTTTTTATTGCCGCGGCCAAAAGCCGCCTGCTCCGGTTTGGGCGGGGCAGGTCACCCAGACTGGTTATTGATTTATTCATGGACGACCCCTCGTTTGCCGGTTGACAAGCTGGCTTGCAAAGCTATGCCTTGAGCAATTGGACACGATGTTAAAATGAAAAAACTGCTCTGCCGTATCGGCACCCTTAACTACATCCTTGGAATGATTTCCCGCTCCAGCAAAGCAAACGCTTCTTTTACATCATAGTGCGTACCGGCAGGCAGCAGCGGGTTCAAATCGCTCAAAAATCCGGCATGCTTCATTTTCTCTTGCATATTCTGTTCATACATCCGCGCATCTATTGAATGCCCTTCTGTGGTCATATAGTGTTTGAATAAGCCGACAATCTGCGCAGCATCCACACCGCCTTCGGTGAGCCCCAGCCATATATCAAACAGATCGCGGCCTTTGCGCCGCTGGTAGAGGGCGCGCAATTTTGTGGCTAAAAGTTCTTCGAGTGTAAATGTGACAATGCTGCAGCTGCCGCTGAACCATCGGCCGGCAACGGAGAAAGGGATGTGCTGCAACCCCTGAAAAGCGACATGCTCACGGGTGTTAATTTCAACTTTCAATCGCATTGGCACTGCCGGAAGCCCTTCTGATTCCATCCGGTAGGCAAGCGTGGCACCCTCCTGCGTCTGCTTGCGCTTCGGCATTCCCAGAAACCCGTTGAGCACTGCCTGCAATGCGTCAAGGATCGCACCTATGGGGCCTGCAGTAATTTGCACAAGATCAATATCTTCCGAATACCGCCGCGCCGGATTGAAATACAACTTATGCAAAGCCGTTCCGCCTCGAAAAGCAAGTTTCCCGGCAAGTGATGCATCTGCGAATATAGCCACCAGGACGCGGCTGATAAGCAAATCCTGCTCTACCTGCGCATCGCCAAGCCACGGCGCATACTGACGCCATGCCACAATGTCGGCCCGGGGGATCAAAGATCCCCCTCAATGGTGGTGTTAATCAGAAGCGACCATCTATCATTTTTCCGCGCGCCCTTCACTGCAAGCGATGGATCAAGCCGTGCCGGCAGCGGTTTTTTTTCTTTAATCCACTGCGCAAGCTTTTCTGTTTGAGCATTGAAGCCCGCCTGCTCAAGCAGCCACCCTAAGCGCTGCGCATACGACAGATTGTTCACGGCCTGTGCCGCGGCTGCAAGTTTGTCTGCATCCAAAGCTTCGCCCAGTTCTTGAAAAACAGTGAGCACCCGGTCAAGCCCGCCAATCTGCCGCGCATAGCAGACAAGATCAAGTGCCGTCATTTCCGGAGTTGACACAGCCATGTACCCGGTTTGCGTTTTAACTTGTGACGTGCGGCTGAGGTCAAAATTTTTTTTCACGAAAAACTGAATTGCAAGATTACCAAGCTCAATTTTTCTGACACTATCCGTGGTGATTACCTGAAATTCCTGCGGCTGCTGGTGCGCAGCTCCATGCAGAGTTGCCGCGCTGAGAAGGCTTACATAATACGGTTTTTTGATGTGGTTCATCAGGTCTGCAATAAACCAATCCGGTGGAAGCATACCGGTATTGGCATATTCCAAGGGGATAATGATATAGAAACCACGGTACAGACGGGCTATTCTTTTTTTATTGGCAAGCCTCAGTGATGCATTATTAAAAGAGCTTTTGGTGGCCTGCAGTTCTTTAATGGCCTGATCGCTAGTAAAGAAATATCGGCCCTTAGATTGAACGGAGTCAACCCAGGACGACAGAGCAGGAAAAGGTTCTCTAGCTTGGTAATTTAACATGGCGCCACATTAAAGTTATTGTTTGCAAAAATTAGCACTTTGT
>JAFGCP010000050.1 GCA_016932595.1 Deltaproteobacteria bacterium | reverse complement strand
TTAGAATGGTCATAGAAAAAAATCATTTTTTTTGTCCTTTTATTGGCGAATTAAGATTTTTGATGTTATAATAAAAACAAAAGGATTAAATTTTAGTTAATTCAGAAAACTTAGTTTTTCTAAGTAAAATTTCAGTTCAAATAGGGGTAAAAAATAGAGAAAAAAATAGAGAAAAAAATAGGGAGAAAGACCTTATTGGTTTACCAGTGATGAATCCAGACAAAATCAGGCTGTAAAGAAGCACCTTGTTTTTCTTTGATGTTTTTAAAGATTAAAAAAATAAAATAATATTTGTTTAAACATTGATTTTAACAGGAAGCATGTTATATATCTTATAGTATAGGTTTAAATTCATAAGGTTGCTCATCTGCAGCCTGGGCAAAAAAAATAAAGCGAAAGGAGATATCTTAAATGAAAAAGGAAACAAGTGATTCAATTATTATGACAGTCGATGAAGTTGCGGAATATTTGAAGCTTTCAAAAATCACTGTCTACAAACTCACCCAGAAGGGAGAGATTCCCGGTTTCAGAATTGGTAGTTCATGGCGATATAACCGTCAGGTCATAGACGAGATAGCCAGAGTCGGAACCAAAAAGAGCGCATAGTTTTTTTAGCGCCTGCCATCTTTTGTTCCGCGAGAGATATAAGAATATAAAAGGGTTTCATTCCCTCAAAAGGTCTCCAGCATGCTGGAGACCTTTTCTTGTTGCCCCGGTTATAATTGCCTTGAAATTACAGCACGAATAAGCTAATGTAAGAACCTTATTTTCTGAATGTTTCTGCTTAGATTAATGTGTCATGAAGCCGCTTTGGCTGTGCACGAAAAGTAAGGAGGATGAATGGGTAAGATAAGCCGTCAGCAGTCTGCTAAAAGAAAAAAAAGAAAAAGAAAAGTTAAAAGGATCGGTAGAGGAAAAAGAAGATAGCCGCCAGTGTCGCATGATAAAAGAGATTTACTGGTACATGTGTGTTGCGCTCCGTGCGCAACAGCTGTTTTTGAAGCATTGGCGCAGGACTTTGCAGTAACAGCTTTTTTTTACAATCCCAACATCCAGCCTGATACGGAATATCAAAAGCGCCTTGAGCATGTACAATCGCTTTGCCGTATGAAGGATATACCGCTCGTCATACCAGAATATGACGAGGGCAGCTGGGTTCGGCAAACGGCCGGTCTGGAACATGAAACTGAAGGCGGCAGCCGCTGCAGTATTTGTTTTCGGGTACGGCTTGCCCGTACAGTGGCGGTCGCTCAAACCATGGGTATTGGAACTGTTGCGACAACGCTATCGGTGAGTCCTCATAAAAATGTCTATCGTATCAACGAGGCCGGCGCGGATGCGGTGCAGGGCACGGGCATCGTGTTTTTAGACCGTGATTTCAAAAAACGTGATGGATACCGGAAAAGCTGCGAACTGAGCAGGAAATACGGCCTGTACCGGCAGAAGTATTGCGGCTGCCTGTACAGCCTGCCACTGAAGAGCGAAGATGGAACTGTGTGACAATAAAAAAGCTTTTGACTTTATAGACATCCTGCCGCGTTCGGAAAAACCACGCAGGCAGGGGCTCGTTATGATGCTGGATAAGGGCCTCGGGCTGCATCTCGCAGAGGACATGGCTGCTGCGGCCCAGTATATAGATAGTGTGAAGCTCGGATGGGCAACTCCCCGCCTTTTTAACGAAGCATTCATCCAGGAAAAGGTGCGCCTGTACCGCGATCACGGCATTATGGTCGGCAATGGCGGAACGCTTCTGGAAATAGCCTTTCAGCAGGGCAAAGTCGAGCAGTTTCTTGCATACTGCAGAAAACTGGGTCTTGAGCTCATTGAGGTTTCAAACGGCGTCGTGCCCATCAATCCCGGCGAAAAAACAGGTATCATACGGAAAGCCTGCTCCATGGGGTTTTCGGTCATTTCCGAAATCGGTAAAAAAGAACCGGCCGAAGACAGAAGGCTGTCGCTGCCCGACCGCGTCACTGAGGCAAAGCGGGACCTTGATGCAGGAGCGCAGTACGTGATTATCGAGGCGCGTGAAGGAGGCCGGAATCTCGGGGTGTATGACGAGTCCGGCGGCCTCAAGGAGGATATGGCGCGGTATCTGGCTGAAGAAATCGGCATTGAAAATATCATGTTTGAGGCGCCTGCGAAAAGCCAGCAGGCCGAATTGATTCTGCTTTTCGGCAGAGATGTAAACCTCGGCAATATTCGACCTGAGGATGTAACATCGCTAGAAACGCTGCGCCGTGGCATACGAGGTGATACATTTGGCAAAATACCGCATAAAGACCGGCCCTGGCCCCTTCCCTGATCTGCAGGGTGAAGACGTTATAGTTCTCATAGATACGCTGCGAGCCTCAAGCACCATAGTAACAGCTCTCTCCCTTGGCATTGAAACCGTCATCCCCGTTCTTGATGATCAGCGGGCCTTTTCTCTCAAAAACGACGAAACACTCATTTCAGGCGAAGCCTGCGGGGTGAAGATTCCCGGCTATGACATCGGCAATTCGCCGGTTGAGCTTATGAAAACCTGCCGGCAGGCTTCTTTTTCAACGCTTGTGCTCAAAACATCCAATCTTATCCCGCTGCTTGTATCGCTGCCCCGTGCCGTGGTATGCTCGACCTTGAACCTCGGGGCGGTCGCGCGCTTTCTTGCCGGCCATAAAGCCGTTATCATAGCCTCAGGCGGCAGACGCGGCATTGCAGAGGATTTGGGAACAGCCCTTGCCCTTGGCGCGCTCCTTACGGGTGTGCCATTTGATGAAAGCGGCATACGGGCTTTTATACAGGAGTCAGCCGCAGCGCAGCATTTGTGCCGCATCGGCTACAGTCAGGATGTCGAATTCATTGCGCGCGTGAATGTGTTTGATGTTGTTCCGGCGTATGACGGAAAGGTGATCAGACAGGCAGGTCTTTACACCAACTGCGTGCAGGGCCGCCACAGAGAGCTTACCCTATGATTGATACGCGCATTGTTCACTGCATGCAGGCGGCGGCTGTTGATATGGTTGTGAGCCTGCCCTGCAATATGCTGTCGGGCATTCTTGATCACATAGACATGCTGCCGATCAAGCGCATTTCCGTCTGCCGCGAGGAGGAGGGTGTGGGCATTGCGGCAGGCGCAGCGCTGGCAGGTAAATGGCCCGTGCTGCTCATGCAGAATTCTGGCCTTGGCAATTGCGTAAACGCGCTGGCCTCCCTGACCTGCCTGTACCGGTTGCCCCTGTTTCTGCTGATGAGCCACCGGGGCGGCGCCGGAGAGCAGATAGCAGCCCAGATTCCCATGGGGCAGGCAGCCCCCAGGGTGCTTGAAGCGCTTGCTATTCCCTATACAGCAGTCGCCACACCAGACGATCTGGATGCCCTTGCATCCTTTATGAGACAGATATATGCCGATAGAGCTGTCGGCGCGGCTTTTTTATCCCGGGAGCTGTGGCATGCGGCGCAGTGAAATTATAGAGGAAATTGTCCGGCGTGACTGGCTGATTGTTGCAAATATCGGCTATCCGGCCCGGGAGTTGTTTGCCGCTGCTGACCGGCCCGGCAATTTTTATATGCTCGGCTCCATGGGCCTGGCAAGTTCTCTCGGCCTTGGTCTGGCCGTCAGTCAGCCGCACCGGGTTTGCATTCTTGATGGCGATGGATCGGTGCTGATGAATCTCGGCTCCCTTGCCACCATAGCCCACCATGCCCCTGATAATTTCTGCCTGATCATTGCAGACAACAAAGTTTACGGCAGCACGGGAGGTCAGCCGACCTATACCGGCGGCAGGACCGATCTTGCAGCCGTTGCACGGGCTGCGGGAAATACGCAGGTAAGCCGTGTCAGCACGAAATCCCAGCTGGCGCGGGCCCTTGATGAACATGAAGGGCATGCTTCGATTATTATAGCCGATACGGATCCGGGAAATGCAGACGTGCCCGTTATTCCACTGAGCGCCGTCGCCATTAAAGAGCGCTTTATGGCCCGTCTCATGGGAGGAAATTAAAATCCATGCGCTATTTGTTCGGCCCTGTTCCATCCCGCAGGCTCGGGTATTCACTGGGCGTCGATATCATACCGCACAAGGTCTGCACGCTTGACTGCGTCTACTGTCAGCTCGGGCCCACAACACTGAAGACCATTGAACGCAGGGCCTATGTCGAGCCCGGTCCCGTTCTTGCCGAGCTTGATGAAATCCTTGCACAAAAACTGCAGATAGACTGCATCACGTTTTCCGGCTCGGGCGAGCCCACGCTCAATACCTGCCTGGGGGATATACTAGCCGGCATACAGAGCCGCTGTTCCCTGCCGGTAACGGTGCTTACGAACGGCACCCTGCTGCATATGCCAGAGGTTCGTGCCGGGCTTCTGCAGGCTGATATCGTTTGCCCGTCATTTGATGCGGCCACATTGCAGGCTTTCACAATGATCAATCGTCCGCATCCCGGGGTATCTCTTGATTTGATGATAGCGGGGTTGAAAAAATTCCGGCAGGAATTTTCCGGAAAAATCTATCTTGAAGTGATGCTTGCCCGCAGGATCAATGACTCCCCGCAGGAGCTTGAAGCGTTTGCGAAAGTGCTGCCAGAATTCGGCGCTGACCGGATTCAGATTAATACCGTTATCCGGCCCGCTGCTGCAGATGGCGTCTGGGCCTCAAGCCCGGCGACACTTGAGCTTGCCCGCACCCTTTTCGGGCCGAATGCCGAAATTATCGGCGGCTTTGTAAAAGAGCGCTCGTTTCATGAGCAGGAGAATATCGGAGACCGTATCGTGCAACTGGTCGGGCGGCATCCCAGCACCGCAGAAGATGTCTGCGCCGCCCTTGGTCTCAACGCTGATCTGGCGCATGAGTTTTTAAACCAGCTTCTATCCCAGGGCCGCATTTTTAAAACCATGCATGGCGGCAGCACGTTTTATAAGGCGTAAGCTGTTTTTTTTAAGGCCGGTTGGATGGATCTCCCCTGAATGATAGTAACTCTGTCGTAAAGGCATTGGTTGCATAGAGCATTTTTTTAAATACTGTAGCCTGCAAAAAAAATATCTTTCAAAAACGAAACTCCTATACGTTCGCCCTGAGCCTGTCGAAGGGCCGCCTTTCCGTTCATGGTTCGACTTTTCGTCAGGCTCAGAGCTCACCACGAACGGACTTGCCTACACATGGAATGCGGCTACAAAATAAAGAAAACGCTCTAGCGGGTCATGACATTTTAAATTGGTGGTCATTGTTTGCATTGTAGGAGCAGAGCTTTAGGTGCGATTGTTTCGCGGCTGAAGCCGCTCCGACAGGAGCGCACTATCAAAAACAAAAGTCATCGCCCACGAGTAGCTTCGCCTGCCTGCATGGCGCTCCCCGGCGAACATATATCTTGAACAGGCGATCAGGCCTTTGGGAGATAGAATCGGGGATTGCGGGGTTTGTTGTCGCAGCGGATCTGAAAATGCAGATATGGCTGCGGCTTGCTGCTGGGTGAGCCTCCGACCTCGGCGATTTTTTGTCCTTTGGCAACGGTTTGCCCCTTTGTGACCAGATTGGCCTGATTGTTTGCGTACACCGTGGCGTAATTGTCCTTATGCTCGATGATGATGGTGTTGCCATAGCCATCAAGGACTCCTGAAAACGCCACTGTGCCTTCCTTGGCAGCCTTGACAGGGGCTCCTTCAGGCGCTTTTATATTAATGCCATCATGTTTGATGCCGCCGTAAATACCGTATTCCTCAATTATTTTTCCACGCACGGGCCAGCTGAAAAGACCCGGCCTGCTGATAATTTTTTCGGGCGGTGTTTTGTCGGCTGAGGGTTTGGTCTCAGAAAGGTGTATGGGTTTGACGGCGCCGGGGATGAAGATTCTATCACCCGCCTTAATCAGAGAGGTGTCCTTTATATTGTTGATCTCTGCCACATCCTGCATGCTTGAGCCATAGGCCCTGCAGATTTTCCACAGGCTTTCTCTTTTCTGCACAGTGTGATAGGCGCCGGGAATTGACTGTTTTTTATCTGAAAGAATCGGGGCAGGGGAGCGCAGCAGCGCGCAGCCCTGCACCAGCAATGCCATACTGAAAATAAGCAGTAGCACGAGTGAACGTCTCATTGTTTCTCAACCATATGCAGGGCTTTTTCAACCGCCTCCGGGGCAGTCGTCGCCTTTATGATTTCAGGGCCGATGTCCCATGTTTTAAGTCCTATGACCGGCCTGCCGATTTTTAGCGCCAGGGCGATTTCTGAAAGCGTGCCGTATGAGCCCTCGACAGCGATGATGGCCATAGACGCGCGCACCACCAGCGTATTGCGCGCATGGCTCAGCCCCGTCGGAATGGCGATATCGATATACGGGTTGGCATCCCTGAACTCAAAGCCCGGAAGCAGCCCCACAGTCAGCCCGCCTGCCTCCCGTGCGCCTTTTGCCGCCAATTCCATCACGCCGCCAAGCCCTCCGCAGACCAGCACGGCATTATTCAGGGCAATATGGCGCCCCACATCATAGGCAAGCCGGGCCGCCTCTTGGGAACAGTCACCAGCCC
This sequence comes from Deltaproteobacteria bacterium, assembly GCA_016932595.1. Taxonomy (GTDB): domain Bacteria; phylum Desulfobacterota; class WTBG01; order CAIYCZ01; family CAIRTM01; genus CAIWCT01. The sequence goes on along the minus strand of JAFGCP010000050.1, from coordinate 22,703 downwards.
CTATCACGCCGATATGCACCCTTCTCTTTATATCGGCCATGATCGTAAAATCTCAAGTGCTTTGTAGTTTGTAAGATCCGTCTGAATCGGGGTTATGGATGCGCAGGCCTCAGACACGGCCTCGGTATCTGAGCCGGCAATGGCATGGTGCCGGTCGCCATCGCCGCCGATCCAGTAATAGATTTCACCGCGCGGGTTCATGCGTTTTTCGATTGAGCCATCATAAATGCTTTTGCCCTGATGCGTAAAGCGGTATCCGGCTATCGCGCCTCCCTGCGTGTCGGGGATATTTATATTCAGAAAGGTATCCGGCGGCAAGCCATGGCGCAGCACGGCAGCCGCTATCCGGGCGGCAAACTGAGCCGCCGGGCCGAAGTGGAAGTTTTTGCGGCAGGCAAGCGATACCGCAATGGCAGGTATGCCCCAGATAGTGGCCTCAAAGGCTGCGGCTACGGTACCGGAATAGGGTATGTCATCGGCCATATTGCCGCCCTTGTTGATGCCCGATACGACGAGCCCCGGCTTTTCCGGCAGCAGACTGTTCACGGCAAGGTTGATGCAGTCCGACGGGGTGCCGTCAACCATGATGCGGCGCTCGGCAACAGCCGTCGCCCTGAGGGGGCGGTGGAGCGTGAGCGCCCTGCCCACGGCGCTCATCCCGTGCGAGGGCGCAACTGTCCAAATCCGGCCGAGGCCCGTGAGCGCTTCCTCAAGGGCATGAAGGCCCTCGGACTGAATGCCGTCGTCGTTTGATAGAAGAATAAGCATGATGAAAAAATACCCAAAAGGGACTCGACTGTCAATTAAAACAGAGGCCGGCCTGATGTCAAAATACATTTTTATTGACACAATAACATATATTTTCATATAGTTGGAGTTCTATTCGCAGCCATATCCATATGAAATCTTCGGCGGATGCTGACCGCGAGCCGTCGCAATCATAACTACCACATCAGAAATCAAGGAAGGATAGAGGCATGAAAAAGAACGAGTCAAAGCAGATCAGAAATATTGCCATTACCGGCCACGGCAAATCAGGGAAAACATCCCTGGCCGAAGCGCTGCTCTTCAGCGGCAAGTCGACGGACCGGCTCTGCAAGGTGGACAATGGCGAATCAGTGCTTGACTTCGAGCAGGAGGAAAAAGACCGCCACATGACCATTATGAGCGCCTTCCATCATGTTTCCTGGAAGAAGGCGACCATTAATATTATCGACACGCCCGGCGACGCGAATTTTGTTGCCGATACCTATAACAGCCTCCAGGTCGTCGACGGCGCCGTTCTGGTTGTGGATGCCTCATCAGGCGTTCAGCTTATTACCGAAAAGATCTGGCAGCGCCTGCGCGAGAATAAAACGCCGGCCATCATTGTTATCAACAAACTTGACCGCGAAAATACCGATTTTTACAGGGTTTTTGAAAATATTAAAACCATGCTCAGGGCAAAGGTGACACCGCTGCAGATACCTATCGGCAGTCAGGCGAACTTCAAGGGTTTTGTCGATCTGGTGAAGCTGAAGGGCTATGCCTACGCAGCTGATGATTCCGGCAACACCTCCGACTGCGACATTCCCGCTGACAGTAAAGAAAAAGCCGATGAGCTGCGCATGCAGCTCATTGAAGATGTGGCCGAGTCAAGCGAGGAGCTCATGGAGAAATATCTCGACGGCCAGGAGCTGTCAGATGATGAAATAGCGGCAGGCATCAGGTCAGGCGTTCAGTCAGGCAGCCTCGTCGGGGTGCTGTGCGCATCGGGAATCAAGAATTTCGGCGCAAAGCAGCTTATGGATTTTGTGGTGCAGTTTTTTCCGTCACCGCTTGAGCGGCCTGCTATTCAGGCCCTTGATGCCAAATCAGGCGACCTGAAAGAAGTTATCCCGTCCGAGGACGGGCCGCTGTTTGCCTATGTCTTCAAGACGATTGCCGACCCCTATGCCGGTAAGCTTACCATTTTTCGGGTGTTTTCAGGATCGCTTGCAGCTGATGCCACCGTGTATAATGCCAAAAAAAAGGTCAAGGAAAAGATCGGCTCCATTCTGCAGCTTGAAGGCAAGGGCCAGAAGCCCATTGACATGGCTGTAGCCGGAGATATCGTCGCGCTGGCAAAGTTGCGCGAAACCACCACAGGCGACACCTTCGGGGTGGAGGGCAAGGAGCTGAACTTTAAGAGTATCGAGCATGTCAGGCCGGTTACTTCCTACGCCATTGTCCCGAAGAGCCGCGGCGACGAAGACAAGATGGCGGGAGCTTTCGCCCGCCTGATGGAAGAGGACCCCACGCTTGTCATGAAGCGCGACGAGCAGACCTTCGAGTTCATTCTTTCGGGCGTCGGCCAGGCGCATCTTGATGTGACCGTTGCGAAAATGAAACGCAAATTTGGCGTCGAGATTGACATGCAGCTGCCCCGTATTCCCTATCAGGAAACCATCAAGGGCAAAACCCGGGTCCAGGGCAAGCATAAGAAACAGACCGGCGGCCGCGGACAGTTCGCCGACACCTGGATTCAGATCGAGCCCAATGCCCGCGGCGCAGGATTTGAGTTTGTTGACAAGATCGTCGGCGGCGCCATTCCGCGCAACTATATCCCTGCTGTTGAGAAGGGCATCGTCAATCAGATGAAAAAGGGCATCATCGCAGGCTACCCGATCGTCGACGTGCGGGTTATACTCGATGACGGAGGCTACCATGATGTCGATTCATCAGATATGGCTTTCCAGATAGCCGGGTCCAAGGGCTTTAAAAAGGGCTTTGTCGAATGCAACCCGATTCTGCTGGAACCCATTATGGCCGTTGAGGTGACTGTGCCGGAGGATATGACCGGCGACATCATGGGCGATATGAACAGCCGCCGCGGCCGCGTGCTCGGTATGGAGCAGACCGTTGGGGGCCAGCTCATCAAGGCCATGGTGCCGCTCTCAGAGATGCAGCGCTATTCGGTTGAGCTCATCTCCATGACCAGCGGCCGCGGGATGTTTACCATGGAATTCGACCACTACGAGGAAGTTCCGCAGCATCTGACGCAGAAGATTGTCGCCGCCTCCAAGCACGGAGAGGAAGAAGAAGACGAATAATTATTGAGGTGCACGCTGCCATGGATGATACCGAATTCCCCAAAGAGCTGATTGAGGAAACCGGCGAGGCAAAGCCCGAGAGAATTTTCGAGTCTTTGTATCAGCGGCTTTTGAATATGGCGGTCAATGAAAAGATCCGTCTGGCGACACTCGGCAACAAGGAGGCGCGCAACCTGCTGATCAAGGATCCCAATCGCCTCGTGATTCATTCCGTGCTCAGCAGTCCCAAGCTGACCGAGGATGAAATCATCAGTTTTGCGGGCAATAAGAACCTGTCGAAAGATGTGGCCAACATCATTGCCGGCAAGAAGGAATTTCTGAAAAGCTATGCCGTGAAGGTGGCGCTGGTGAATAATCCCAAAACCGCCGTTCCTACGGCCATCAAGCTCATGCCGTATCTCACGGAAAAGGATGTGCGCAACGTGGCAAAGAGCAGGGGCATATCCAGCGTTGTGGTCGCGGCCGCTCGAAGGATTATTACGCAGCGGGCAGCCAAGTGAGGTGAAATCTGAAGCGCCGGCAGATAAGAATAGTTTGCCGGCGCTTTTATTCTGGGGGTTTTTTATGCGTGCAGCAGTGCTTACTATCAGCGACAAGGGGTCAATCGGGCAGCGGCAGGACACAAGCGGCCCTGCGGTGGCAGAGGTTTTGAAAACCATCGGAGCCGTTGTTGAGAAATATGAGATCGTGCCTGATGAGGTTGAGTTGATCGCAGGCCGGCTCATTGAGTATGCCGATATTCTCGGGCTCGATCTGGTCATTACAACCGGCGGCACAGGCGTGGCGCCACGCGACCTGACCCCGGAGGCAACCAGCAGGGTCATCGACCGCGAGGTTCCGGGCATGGCAGAGGCCATGCGCATGGAAAGCTTTAAAAAAACCCCCCACGCGCTTATCTCGCGGGCGATTGCCGGCATACGCAAGCAAACGCTCATTATCAACCTGCCCGGCAGCCCCAAAGGCGCAACCGAAAACCTCCAGTTTATTTTGAAAGCCATTCCCCATGCCGTTGAGAAGATCAAGGGCGACCCGTCCGAGTGCGCTGTTCAATGATGATTCTGAATGCATAAAGAGCGCTTGAGGATATGTAGCTGAATTGCAGCAAGGTCCTCTGGTGTATGCCGGTTTTTTTATAAGGGTTCTCCTGGTCTGTCGCATGCGGGGCACAGCATGTGCGCATTTTATTAAAAATACTTCAATTTTTAAATTATTCGTTTGTTTGGCTGCATATCATTGGCGCACTAATGATTTGACAGAAAAGGACTTTTTTATTATCATCATTAGAACATTTTAACTATAGCCAGAGACAGGTGTGCTCCAGTAAAAAGTTAAATATTTGTCAGAGGAACAGGCGATGAATCACACAAGTCACATCATCCGGTTTGCAGTGGTGCTGGTAGCAGTGATAGCTGGTTTTTTTATTCTCAGGGGATTTTTGGTGCCGGACAGCTTCGGCGTCCAGGGAGATTACAAATACGGCTATCATCGGGGGGCCTCGGATGCTGAGCAGGCCGCTCTTCCGGCCCTGTATACGGGCAGCAAAAAATGCGCCCAGTGTCATGCTGCAGAAACTGCTGAGTGGCAGGCTGGCAAACATGCAGGAGTAGAATGCGAAACCTGTCATGGCAACTGGCAGGCCCACAATAATAATACCAAAGATAAAGCCGGAAAAGACAGCTCGATTGAAGCCTGCCTGCTGTGCCATGGCGAGGTTGAGGCCCGGCCGGCGGATTTCCCTCAAATTGCCGATATGAAAAAGCATGTGGAAGACGGGGGCGGCGCCTATGAAAAAGGCATGCTTTGCGTTGCCTGCCACAGCGCCCATAGCCCCCAACAGTAATTGAAACTGTAAACGATTCACGATTAATGAATCATCTAGATAAAAGGAATCGACATGGTGACAAGCAGACGGGATTTTTTGAAGCAGGCAGGCTGGACAGTGCTGGGCGGCGGCTTAATGGCTTCTTTTGTCGAGCTTCCGGCCAGTAAGGCGCATGCCTCCTCGGGCGACAGAACGCATCTCTACGCGTATGTGGTTGATACCCATAAATGTATCGGCTGCGGCAAGTGCGGTGAAGCGTGCAGAGCGGAAAACAAGGTACCCGATGAGTTTTACCGGACCTGGATCGAGCGCTACACGATTTACGCCGACGGCCACGTGGATGTGGATTCCCCTCATGGCGGTGAAAAAGGCGCAACGCCTATCAAAAAGGCACATATCGACCGGTCGTTTTTCGTGCCCAAACTGTGCAATCATTGCAAGGAGCCCAACTGCGTGCAGGTCTGCCCGGTGGGCGCGACCTATGTGAGCCGCCAGGGCGTGGTGCTCGTCGATGAAAAGCACTGTGTGGGCTGCGGCTACTGCATTCAGGCATGCCCCTACGGAGCCCGTTTCATTAACCCGAAAACACATGTCGCCGACAAATGCACATGGTGCTATCACCGGGTTCTCAAGGGACTGAAGCCCGCCTGCGTGACCGTCTGCCCGGTCGGGGCGCGGCAGTTCGGAAAAGTGAACGACCCCAATGACCCTGTCGGCAAGCTTATCAAAGAGGCACGGCTGCAGGTGCTGAAGCCGGAAATGGGCAATCAGCCCATGGTCTTCTACAATGGCCTTGACAAGGAGGTGCGGTGATGCTGCATGAAATAGTGACGCAAGGATTCCTCTTCCCCAACGAGATCGAGGTGCTCTGGAGCCTCATGATCGTGCTGTATCCCTATATTACCGGCCTTGTGGCAGGGGCTTTTATCGTATCATCTCTCTATCATGTGTTCGGCAAGGAGGAACTCAAGCCTGTGGCGAAATTCTCGCTTGTCGCTGCTTTTGCCTTTTTGATGTTTGCCTGCACGCCCCTGCTGTTTCACCTGGGGCATCCCGAGCGGGCCTTCAATATCATGTTCACCCCGCATTTTTATTCAGCCATGTCGGGCTTCGGCTATATTTACTCGTTTTATCTGATCGTGGTGCTGCTTGAAATCTGGTTTGTTTTCCGGCCTGATATCATCGCCCGCGCAAAGAGCAGCACCGGGATTATGAAAGCGCTCTACTGGGTGCTTGCCCTCGGGAGCATGGATGATTCAGAGGAAGCGCTGCATATCGATCACAAGATAACCCTGGTGCTGGCGGCAATCGGCATCCCGTCGGCCTGCACCCTGCACGGCTATGTCGGCTTTCTGTTCGGGTCGCTGAAATCGAATCCCTGGTGGTCAACGCCGCTTATGCCCGTCATTTTCCTGATGTCGGCAATCGTGTCGGGCATCGCGATACTGATCGTTTCCTATTATATCGTCATGGTCATTAAAAAGCAGCCGGTTGACAACAAGTGCCTGAAGTCAATGTATGATTTTCTGTGGGGCTTTTTTATCATTGATCTGACGCTGGAACTCCTCAATGAGCTGGCCTCAATCTATGCCCAGACTCAATCATATTCGATCATTGCCCAATTGACCGAGCATAGACTGCAGTTTAGCTATGAAATTCTTCAGCTGGGAATTTGCTCCGCCATCCCGCTGGTGGTGCTCGGTTTTGTCTCCCTCAAGACGATGAGCGACACGCTGAGAAACCGCCTTGGTCTCATCTGCTCGGCACTTATTTTGATACAGGTTTTAGCCATGCGCTGGAATGTCGTTGTGGGCGGCCAGCTGTTTTCAAAAAGCCTGCGGGGCCTGACGAGCTATATGCCCACATTCCTTGGCCGTGAGGGCATCCTGGTGGCTGTTATTCTGTTCACCATGCCGTTTGTGGTCATGTACGTGTTCAACCTGATTCTCCCGCTTTTTGAAAACAAGGGCGACGAGGCGCAGGGCTGAGCGGTGCTGATGGTGCGGTCAATTAATCAAAGTTTTGAGGAGATGATGTGACATGCTGACGATATTTGATCCTTTACTGGTTGTCATAGCACTGGTCATCTGCATTACGGGCTTTATCAAGCGCTCGAAGATGTGGATGCAGGGGAAACCCGATAATGAAAATATAGCAGGCGCGGGCAGGCGCCTGTGGGATTTTATCGTGTACGGCGTGGCCCATGGCCGCATTCTGCGCGAAGCCTATCCCGGCATCATGCATCTTTTTATTTTTTTCGCCTGCCTGATTCCCGTGCTGGTTATTGTCGCTGTGCAGGCGCCCTTTACCCTGCCGGCGATGCCGGGCAATGTCCTGTCGCTGTTTCTGGATATCGTTGGTTTGTGCGGTCTTGCCGGCATTGCTCTTGCAGCCTATCGCCGGTATATACAAAAGCCGGATCGCCTGAGCGACACAAAGGGGGAAGACGCCATTGCCATTATCTGGGTGGCGGCAATCCTTATTATCGGCTTCTGCATCGAGGGCCTGCGGCTGTCGATCACCGGTGAGGGTGCCCAGTGGGCGCCTGTGGGCGCTGCTTTTTCCTTTATCTTCAAGCCCCTGCCGCAGGGCTTTCAGGTGACGCTGCACAGCCTGCTGTGGCGCGTTCATTTCTTTGTTGTGCTTGCGCTGGTGGCAGCTCTGCCGTATACGAAATTCCTGCATCTCATTACGTCTTCGATTAATATATTCCTTCGTAAATACGGCCCTCCGGGGGTCATCAGCAAAATAGCCGATTTTGAAACCGCGGAAACCTTCGGCGTTGCGGCTATCGAGGAGTTTACCCGCACGCAGCTTTTCAACCTCGATGCGTGTACGCGCTGCGGCCGCTGCCAGGACAATTGCCCGGCGTATTTGAGCGAAAAGCCCCTGTCGCCCAAAAAATTGCTGCAGGATCTGAAGGCCCATATGGAAGAGAAGCTGGGGGGCAATCCGCCGGCTGCGCAGGACGGCGCAGAGGCAAAGCCCCTTGTCGGCGGCGTGATCGAGACTGATACGATCTGGGCCTGCACGACCTGTCTTGCCTGCCATGCCCAGTGTCCGGTGTTTGAAACCACCGTCGACAAGACCATTGAAATGCGGCGCAACCTGGTGCTGATGGAGTCCAATTTTCCGCAGGAGGTGCAGGCGGTATTCCGCAATATGGAAAACAACTCCAATCCCTGGGGCGTCGGAGCGCATACGCGCGGCGACTGGGCAAAGGAATACAATGTGAAGCTTGCAAGTTCAGGGGAGCCCTTTGAATATCTACTGTATGTCGGCTGCGCCGGCGCTTTCGACGACCGGTATAAGAAGGTAGCCATAGCCGTTACAAAGATTTTGCAGGCAGCAGGCATCGATTTTGCCATTCTTGGCCCTGAAGAAGGCTGCTGCGGCGATTCAGCCCGCCGGATCGGCAATGAGTACCTCTATGATACCCTCGTGCAGAACAACCTTGCCGTCATGCAGGGCTACAATGTGAAGAAGATCATAACCATGTGCCCGCACTGCCTGAACGCTCTCAAGAACGAATATCCGCAGCACGGCACAAACTTCGAGGTGGTGCATCACAGCCAGCTTATATTGCAACTTATTGAGCAGGGGCGGATCAACCTCAAGCCGGCCAGCCAGAGCATGAAAGTTTGCTATCACGATTCCTGTTTTCTCGGGCGCTATAATGATATCTACGATCAGCCCCGCAAGGTGCTGACCTCCATCAAGGGCATCTCGCTTGTCGAGATGGACCGCAACCGCGACCGGGCCTTTTGCTGCGGCGCGGGAGGCGGGCGCATGTGGATGGAGGAGCATCACGGCAAGCGCATCAATGAGATGCGAACCGACATGGCCCTTGATAAAAATCCCGATGCCATAGCTACGGCCTGCCCGTACTGCCTGACAATGCTCTATGACGGTCTCAAGGTGCGTGAGAAGTCCGAAGCGGTCAAGAGCCAGGATATTGCTGAATTTGTTTTAAATGTGATGGAGTGAGCCGACCATGAAAAAAGACAGCCGTATAAAACTGACAGTAGCAGTTCTTGCCTGTATGTGCATGGCGCTTGTTTTCGGCACAGTCCGGCAGTCAGGTGCTCAGGATATCGACGACTGCCTTGCCTGCCATCAGGACATGAATCTGACAAAGTCGGATGCATCAGGCAAAGCTCGCAGCCTGTTTGTCGACAAGGAGGCCTTTCTCCGGTCAACCCATGGAAGCTATGCATGCGTTGACTGCCATGAGGGCGTCGAGGCGAAAAAGCATCCCGCGGGAGGCATCGCGGATGTTCAGTGCGCAGGCTGCCACGAGGAGGAGGCAAAAAAGTATGCGGCCAGCAAGCATGGTCAGCTTGTCAATGACACCGATCCCAAAGCCGGCAACCCAAATGCCCCTCAGTGCTATGACTGCCACACAATGCATGCCGTTCGGCCGGCGGAAGATCCGGTCTCGACCGTCAACAGCGCCAATCTGCATAAAACCTGCGGCGTCTGCCATGAGGAAGAGGCAAAAGCCGCCCTCGTGCCTCTTGTGCGGGGATTTGTGCAGGGTGAAGAGCCCTTTGAGGCTCTGACTCTGACGACCCTTGCTTCTCACATTGCCACGCGCGTGCAAGGCCACGGTAAGGTGAACCTGGGATGTGAGTATTCCACAAAAACCTGCTCCAACTGCCACCTTGACCCCATCGATCACGGCTCTGATGCTGTCAAGCCGGCTGTGTGCATCAACTGCCATGGTCAGGCCAAAGCGGGAATCATTTTCGGTAAAATCCATAAGGCCGGTATCGTGACAAATCCTTTCCTGTCCGTGCTGCTTGCCCTGGGATATATCGGGGCGCTTGCGGGCTTTGTTTTTTACTGCCGGTCGTCCTGCTGCTGCAAAACGGGCTGCGGCGTCGACACGACATCCAAAGAGGGATAAAACGTATCTGCGCAACATGAGCATGCCGGGCAGTTTCGGGGCTGCGGCTTCAACAACGGCCGGCAGGGCACATATAATATTTTTTTAACACTATTTCATAATGATGGAAAATGGAGGTTAGCATGGATGAAGATCTGAAGGAATTAATCGCCAGAGCCCGCAAAGCGCAGGCTGTTGTCGAGCACTGGTCGCAGGAGCAGGTTGATGAAATGGCCCTTGCTGCGGTTTGGGAGGCCATCAAGCCCGAAAGCGCAAAGGAATGCGCCGAGCTCGCGGTCAAGGAAACCAAAATGGGCGTCTACGAGAATAAGTACGCCAAGCACCGCAACAAGGCTCTCGGAGCGCTTATGGACCTTGAGGGCGTGAAAACCACGGGCGTGGTCGAGGAGGACAAGGCAAAGGGCATCTTTAAGGTCATCAAGCCCGTGGGCGTTATTTTTGCCCTCGTGCCCATGACCAACCCCACGGCCACGCCGGTGGTGAAGGGCCTGTTCGCGCTGAAAACCCGCAATGCCATCATCATGGCCCCGCACATGGCGGCGCGCCGCTGCAGCGGCAAGGCTATCGAGCTCATGCGAAAGGGTCTGGAGAAGGTTGGTGCGCCGGTTGACCTGATTCAGGTGCTTGAGAAGCCCTTTATCGAGCGCAACCAGATGATGATGTCAGCCGCCGACCTGATCATTTCTACGGGCGGCGCCGGTTCGGTCAAGGCTGCCTACTCCAGCGGCAAGCCCGCCTACGGCGTCGGCGCCGGTAACTCGGTGGCGATCGTGGATGAGACGGTTGCGACGGTGCAGGCGGCGGAAAAGATCGTCGCCAGCAAAACTTTCGACAACGCTACCTCGTGCTCGTCGGAAAATTCGGTGGTGATCCACGAGTCCAAATGGAACGAAATGCTCGAGACCTTCAAGAAGCTGGGCGGCTATCTCTGCAACGACGAGGAAAAGGCAAAGCTGAAGGCTGCCATGTGGCCTGACGGCGAGCATATCGAGGGCAAGATTGTCGCCCGCCCTGCCAAAGTTATTGCCGATGCAGCAGGCATCGCGGCTCCTGAGGGCGTCCGGTTCCTTATGGTGCTGGGCACGGAGCCCATTGCTCAGGAAAAGTTCGCCGACGAGAAGCTCTCGCCGGTCATGACCCTGTGGAAGTTTTCCGATTTCGATCAGGCAGTGGACATCCTCCGCCGGATCCACGCCGTGCGCGGCGAGGGCCACTGCTGCGCCATTCACACGCAGGACCGCGGCCGCATCCTGAAGCTCGCCGAGTTTGCGCCGGTGAGCCGCATGATGGTCAACCAGCCCCAGTGCCTGGCAAACAGCGGCGCCTTCACCAATGGCATGCCCTTCACCATGACGCTGGCCTGCGGATCCTGGGGCGGCAATATCTCTTCGGACAATATCACCTGGCGCCACATGGTCAACTATACTTGGGTGTCCGAGCCCATCCCGGAGCGCAAGCCCGATGAGGAAAAGATGTTCAAGGCCGTGTGGGACAAGTACGGCAAATAATACAGCAATCACCATCAACAAGGAGATAGGCAATGGAGAGACAGGAAGTTGTTGAAAAGATCACGGGATTTGCCCGCAGGGCCATCGGCAAGAAGGATCTTGAGATCGCTCCCGATGCGCGGCTGAAAGACCTTGGCATGACCTCCGGCGGCCGCTTGGAGCTGTTCACCATGATTGAGGACGAATGGGACCTCATGATGGAAGAGGAAGACCAGGACAAGATCAAAAACGTCAATGATGCGGTCGACTATGTCATGTCGCAGGTCGGTTGACGAGCACAGGTCTTTATAAACGAGAAGCGCGCCGGAGATTCATTCCGGCGCGCTTTTTTTTTGCAGCGCGGCTCCATGGCAGTGCCTGTCACGAGCCTCTTTTTGTCAGCCGGCTCAACGACGGCAGGCATGGCGACGACTGACTTTTTTATATTCTGGATTCGACAAAAGCTTGTATCCTCTCCCTGTGCATCGGCGACATTTCAGTGAACTCTATCCCCATTCCTGAAGGAAAGGCATTGGCAGTCTGTTTTATCCATACCACCCGGCCTTCAATATTCACGGGTTCAAGGTCGCCCGGCAAATGAAAGCACAGGGACAGCTTTGAATCAACCGGGGCCGGTGTATCAGTTTTGATGAAGATGCCATTGCTGCTTAAGTTCAAAATATAGGAATTCACGGGAGCCCCGGAGTCCTGGAATGCTATTTTGATAGTGGTAGCTATCCGCGGGCATGTCTGTCTTCTCTCCTCCATAGGTCCTCCCTGTGTGAATAAAAAGTTACCGTAGTATGTAAAATATTTTCTCAACAATTTCTACCCGAAAAGGCTGTTTTAGTGAGCGCAATAAGCTTATGGCAACACTACAGCTTCTTTCCGGACTTTACACTGATAATTTCCCCGCCTTTTGCCGCAACTGCAGGAGGATCGCTGCTTGACGTTTCCCGGCGCTTCTGAACCTGTTGCTGCCTTGTCAGTTCCTGAGAGCATCAGGCAAACGGCCGAACAGCCTCCATATCCTCATAGCGCACCAGTTTTTCAACATCCAGCAGTATTTTTACCGCATCGCCCATCTTGCCTAAGCCCATGATGTAGCGCTGCGTGCTGTTTTGAGAAAGCTCAGGCGGCAGCTCGATCTGATTTTCGGGAATATCAGCTACCTCCTTCACCGTGTCCACGACCAGACCCACCGGCGTTCCGTGTACATTCACCACGACGATACAGGTGCGGTCATCATACTCCCGCTCTGGCATCCTGAACCGCAGCCGCACGTCCATGACCGGTATCACTTTGCCCCGCAGGTTTATGACCCCTTTGATGTAGCCCGGCATATCCGGCACGTCGGTTATTTTCTGTGTGCCGATGATTTCGGTAACATGGGCGATCTCGATGCCGTAATCTTCGCTCCCAACCGTAAAGGTCAGGTATTTGTCCTTTTGCGTGTCTTCATCGTCCTCGTCGAAGAGATCGTTGTCTAGTGGAGTTATTTCTTTTAGTTCCGCCATTGTTGTCATCCTCTTTGAGTTTTGAACTGCAAAAATATGCTGTAGCATGTAGCGGACGTATAAGATTAATATTTTCCAAAGTCCTTGTCATCAAGATGAATGACCGGTTCCGCATTGTTCGCTGCCATGCTCCCCCAGGGGACTGATGCGCGGCCCGCTATCGCCTTTTGCTTCACCGGCTGTTTTGCCTGCTTCTCTGACAGCCGGGGTGGGGCGGAGTTTTTTTCTTCTGAAAACTTGAACATGCCGATCAGCTGCTGCAGCATCATGGCCTGGCTTGAAAGCTCTTCGGCCGACGATGCGCTTTCCTCGGCATGAGCGGTGTTCTGCTGCGTGACCTGGTCGATCTGTCCAAGGCCGGTGCTGATCTGGGCTACGCCCTGGGCCTGTTCGTTTGAAGAAGCGGCTATTTCTGCCACAAGATCACTGACTTTAGCGGCCGCGGTCACGATTTCCTTTAGTGCCTCCGCTGTTTTGTTGGCGATATCTGTGCCGCCTTCAACTTTACGTGCCGATCCTTCTATCATATCGGCGGTTTCTTTTGCGGCTTTTGCGCTTCTGGCGGCAAGATTACGCACCTCTTCCGCCACAACTGCAAAGCCCTTGCCATGCCTGCCGGCACGCGCAGCTTCCACCGCGGCATTGAGTGCCAGAAGATTGGTCTGGAAGGCTATCTCATCTATCACTTTGATGATTTTGGATATACTCTGGCTTGCTGAGTTTATTTCCTGCATGGCGCCGACCATCTGCGACATCTGGCCATTGCCCTTTTGTGCGGAGTCGCGGGCCTCGCCGGCGAGCCTGTTTGCAAGCCCTGCGTTTTCGGCATTCTGCCTGGTCTGTGCAGCTATCTGGTTGATGGAGCTGGTGATTTCCTCCAGCGAGCTTGCCTGCTCGGTTGCGCCCTGGCTCATGGCCTGGCTTGTTGCGTTCAGCTCCTGGGACCCTGCGGTGACATTGGCTGAAGCGCTTCTTATTTCTGCAACAATGCCCCGGAGCTTTTCTACCATGGCCTTGAGGGCATGCCCCAGCATGTCCTTGTCCGATAGGGGCGTGATATCTACCGTGAGGTCTCCGGTGGCTATCTTTGTTGCGCCGGATGCCATCTCTCGGAATGTTTCAACCATTCTGTTAAGAGCTGCAGCCAGGCTGTCAATCTCGCCTTTTGCCTTTAGCGTAATGTTCTTTGTAAGATCGCCGGCGGCGATTGACTCGCCGATGTAACGCACAATCTTCTGGATAGGACCGGTAATCGAACGGATGACAAAAAAAAGTGTCACCAATATACAGATCGTGACTGCCAGCCCGACGCTTATCAGATACCACATGAGCATTGTTGCTTTCTGCAGTATCTTTTTTAAAGGCAGCACTATAGCCAGCGACCATGGGTTGTCCGCCTGGCCGATGTGTATCGGAACAAAGTGGATATAGGAAATCGTCCCGTCTTTCAGTGCGTCATTTATCTCTGATGCTTCTTTTCCAGTCCTGACCGCCTCTATGGTTGTTTTCGGGGTATTAACGTCAGCCAGGTTTTTGCCGATCACATCAGCTTTGGGATGCCCTAAAAAGGTGCCGTCATTGGCAACGAGAAAGGCATACCCCTCGTCGTAGGGGGTTATTTTTTTTATCTCTTCGACAAGGTCCGTCAGCACCAGGTCGATACCGGCTACGCCGATAAACTCGCCGTTTTCAAATATAGGGACGACAAAGCTGGTCATCATGGCATTATTGGCATCAGGGTCGATATAGGGGTCGATTACGCATTCTGTTTTTTTTCTTTTCGGTATGGTGTAGTAGTTTTTATCTTTATACTCTTCCCACAGGCCGGTTGAGACGACTGTCTTTATGGCGCCCTTTTCCCGGTGCACATACGGCATGAATCCGCCATCGGAGGCATAGCCGTCTTTATTTGAAAAATCGCTGTCCCGGCCATCGAACTTGTTCGGCTCGAGCTGAATCCAGACGCCGAAATAAAAGCTGTTGTTTTTCAGCATCTGTTCCATTGCTGCTAGGAAAGCAGGTCTGCTGGCTGTTTCGCGATGCCGTACAATGCCTTCTACCGTATTTGCAAGCGCCCTGGCAGCGCCCATGGCATCGGTAAGACGGGTTGCAACAATGCCGGCATGATGATAGCTCATTTCACGCGCCGTTGCCATTGCCTCCTCTTTCAGTTGCTGGCGGGATATGGCTGTTGCCAGCGCTATCATGATGGCGCAGCCGACAAATACGAATGATCCGATTTGCAGAATCGTGCGTGTTTGCAGTGTCATATGCAGGTCTCCTTAGCTTTGATTATTTGTTTTACCGTGTATGCATGCTGTGGTTTTTTGAGCTGCGGGAAGGCGCAGGGTAAAAATTGATCCTCTGCCAACCCTGCTCATAATCTCAATTGTGCCGCCGTGGCACTCAACGATGTGTTTAACGACGGCAAGACCAAGTCCTGTGCCGCCTTCCGCTAATCGCGTGGTGAAATATGATTCAAATATTTTTCTATAATTTTCAGGGGGAATGCCGCAACCCGTATCTTCTATGGAAATACTAACCATGTTTGCTTCAGCAACATGTCCTATGGTAAGGGTCACAGTTTTGAGGCTGCTCTGCTGCATGGCATTGTAAGCATTCACCAGCAGGTTCAGAAAGGCCTGATTCAGTTGCTGAAAGTCGCCACGCAACGGGGGAAGATTTTCCTGATAATTGCGCTTCATGGTACAGCGCTTAAAGATGCCGGCTCCAGTCAAAAAGCTGACCGCTTTTTCAAGGGGTGCTTCCGGGGTGAAGTTTGTCATCTGCAGCCCCTTTGGTCTTGCAATATCCAGAATTTGCCGATTAAGCTGCACGGTCGCCTGCACCGCGTCGTAGATGCTGGATGCTATCTTTTTAGTGGCCGCGTCTGTCGCTTTGTTTTCAAGCAGCAGTTCGGCATAGCCCTGAATGACCTGGGACGTGTTGTTGATTTCGTGAACAATCTGTGGGGCTAACTCACCGATAAGCCCCTTCCTGTCAGTTTTGATCAACTGATTATCCCCATTTTCGCATGTCTGTTGCGCGCTTTCGCATTTGTTCAAAACACATGAAACAACCTCAATAAGAGCATCCGGGGAAAAGGGCTTGTCCAGATAATCAGCGCAGCCCCTGCGAAGCAGCTCGACGAGCATTTTTTTATCGCCAAAGCCGGTAATGACAAGCACCGGCAGGGCGCCGCTTATTTTTCGCATTTCATCAATGAGTTCAATGCCGTTCATCCCCGGCATTTGAATGTCTGTTACCATAAGGTCGAATGATTTTTTTGCAGCGACGCGTTCCTTTAAAATGGATAAAGCTTCAGCGCCGGTCTGAGCTTGGGCGGTTTCATAACCTGCTTTACTCAGCACAAAATCAATTGCAAAGCGTGTATTGAATTCGTCTTCAACAACAAGTATCTGTTTAGGTGCCATGGCAGCGTTTCCTTTACCGGTTATTTGCATGCTTGAAATGCAATGGATGTGCCAAAGAATTGTGTCAGCACAACTGTCTGAAATAGCTATATTTTTAACTGTATGGCCTGTATGGGCTACTGTTGCGATTTTGTACAGAGCTGTGTGAGGTCATAAAAAGATAAGTATATGCGGAAGGTTATCTGCTTTGTTGCAGATTGCGACAGGGCTTGTAGTGTAACAAAATGGTGCAGGGTATGCAAGGCAGTGAATCGGGAAGGGAGGAATTGCTCTCAGGAATGCCGGTCTTTTTTAAGAGACCTGATCAGGGTCTGCCGGGAAATACCGAGCATTTTTGCAGCCAGCGTCTGATTGCCGCCGGAGCGGCGCAATGCTTCGCCGATGAGCATGTCGCATGCGCGGTCAAGAGTGGGCAGGTTGCCGGCAAACAGGAGTGTATCAGCCGTTTTGGATGAATCCTGAAGCGGAGCCGGTTTGTTGCCGGCAGGTTTTGGCAGGCTTTCAAAAGAGTGGCTGCTGACGGCATTATAAATAATAGCCTGCAATTCTCGGATGTTGCCGGGAAAATCATAGGCGGAGAGGCTTGCGAGCAGGCTGTCGCAGCTTCCGGGGGGGGCTATATTAAGCGCGCGGGAGGCTTCGTCTAGAAAATGCTCACAGAGAAGCTGCAGGTCATCCATGCGCTGCCGTACTGGGGGGATCTGGATATGGTGAGAGCAGAGCCGGTAAAACAGGTCCTTCCGGAAATTGCCGCCTTTTTGCTGCAAGTCCTGTATGTCGCGGTTGGTGGCAGCCACGATCCGCACGTTTGCCTCTTTTGGAACGTCCGATCCCAAAGGAAAGTATTCGCGCTCCTGCAAGAGGCGCAGCAGCTTTACCTGTGACGCCGGGTGCAAATCTCCGATCTCGTCCAGAAACAGCGTTCCTCCTGAAGCCTTGACTATGAGTCCCTGGCGTGCTTCATCAGCGCCGGTAAAGGCCCCTTTGCGGTGGCCGAAGAGCGTATCGGAGAATACGTTCTCATCAAGCCCTGCTACGTTTACAGGAACAAACTGGCCCTGCCGCCCGCTTAACGCGTGTATTGACCTGGCGATAAGTTCCTTGCCTGTTCCTGTTTCTCCTGTTATCAAAACCGGCAGCCCGCTCGGGGCTATGGCTTCGCAGTACTGAAAAACGGCGTACATGGTGCTGTCGTTCGTAATGATATGGGCAAATGCTTCGGGGTGTTCAAGGCAGCCGGGGAATATACGCTTTTTTAATGAGCTGTTCTCGCGCTGCAGGCGCCGCAGTTCAAGGGCATGCCGAAGGCTTGCGGTGATTCTGCCCGGCTCAACGGGCTTTGTCAGATAATCAAAAGCGCCGATCTTGAGGCAGCGTACAGCCGTATCGATTTCATGAACGCCGGTGATGACTATGACCGGCACATGGGGAAAATCCCGGGCAAGCAGTGCAAGCACTTCCTCTCCCGTCAGGTCGGGCATGGTAAGATCAAGAAGCACGGCCTCGATGTCTCTGGCTGCAGCAAGCGGCAGTACGTTGCGACTGTCCAGGCAGGCCAGCGTATGGGTTATCCCCGCAGCAAGCAGGGTATGTGTCATGCTGGTCAGGGCCTGCTGTTCATCATCCACCAGCAGAACGGGATTTGCAGGGTAGAGATCATCGTTCATAAAATTATATGACCACCGAGTTTCTCATATGTCACCTGCATGGATTCTACAAGGCTGCGCAGCGTTATGCAACTTTTTAAATGGCATTTTGCTTGTCGGATTTTCTGTCCAGTGCCGCCGTAACCATTGCCTGCAGCTGAACCGTGCTGAATGGCTTCTCGCAGAGATCGGTAAATCCCATTTCTTGTATATCCTTTAAGCTCTGCCTGTCGGGAACGCCCGTGACGATGATGACCTGTACATTTGAAAAATCCGGATCGTTTTTGATTCTTCTGCAAACATCCACCCCGTTCATGCCGGGCATATTGACATCAAGCAGAATGAGGTCGGGGTGCCATTTACCAAGCAGAATGCAGGCCTCCGTTCCGTTGTCGACCATCTGGATCTCATAGGCGAGGTTCGCTGACAGGGAAAGGCGCATAATCTCCCGCTGCTGCTGTTCATCATCGGCAATTAATATTTTTTTCTTCTCTTTCACTGGCTTTAATGGCAGCAGAACCGTGAAAGTTGATCCCTCACCCACGTGGCTCTGCACATCAATTTTACCGCCGTGGTCTGTTATTATTTTATTGGAAATGGATAGGCCCAGCCCCGTACCTCCGGCGCTTCTTTTTGTTGTGAAAAACGGATCCATCAGTTGGCCGACATGCTCGTGTGGTATGCCGGTGCCTTCATCACGGATTACAATGGACACGGTTGTTCCATCACAAGCGGTTGCCACATGAATACCCCTTGATGGATCAGGAAGAGCTTGGCAGGCGTTTTGTACAAGATTGATAAAAACCTGTTCAAGCCGGTGCGTGTTGCCCGGAATCCGCGGCAGCGCAGCCCCATAGTTGACGGTGAAGGCATTCGTCGATTTTGCAATCATATTGTGCAGCAGGCTGAGTGAGGCGCTGACGGCCGAATTGATGTCTACACTCTGGTCCATGTTCACTTCGTCCGGCCGGGCAAAGTCCTTCAGCTCCTTTACGATCGTGCTGATGCGCCGGGCTCCGTCCAGTATGCCGTTCAGCAGTGTCGGTATGCTTTCGCGAAGTTTGCTGTAGGGCATGCCGCCGGCCTTGAAGTCGCCATGCTCCTGAAAGTACGCATCCAGCACGGGTAAAAGCCCCTTCCAAATTTCCTGTATCAGCGGGGTGTTCAGCATGACAAAGTTGTTGGGGTTGTTGACTTCGTGGGCAACACCAGCCACCAGGGTCCCCAAAGCTATCATTTTATCAGCCTGTATGAGCTGTTCCTGGGCGGTTTTCAAACTTTCCTCCGCCTGCTTTTTTCCTGTTATGTCGATGCCGACGCCGATAAAAAAGTCCAGAGCCCCGTTTTTTGTAAAAGCCTGGCCATGCCACTCAACCATTATTGTCGTGCCGTTTTTTGCAAGAATTTTATTTTCATTCACCGACGGGATATGCGCATTGATGAGATTATCAAAGACCTGCTCCATCTGCTCCCGGTCATCAGGGGGAATAAATGTTTCAAGATATTTTTTACCGAGAACCTCTTCCCTGGTATACCCGAGGGCTGCAAGCATGGCATCGTTCATCAGAAGCACCGCGCCGTTGCCGTTGATTGCCACGATAAAGGCCGGAGATGCCTGAATCAAGGTGTCGCTGAATGTTTTCTGCCGCAGCAGTTCTTCTTCAGTCTCCTTCAGAGCTGTTATGTCCCGCCCTTCGGGTATGATCAGAACAACGTTGCCTGAGTCGTCCTTGACCGGCTTAAGCGAAAAATCAATAGATATTTCTCTTCCGTCATATGATTGGTGGGTTGTTTCAAAACGGACAAATTCACCCTGTGCAGCCACACGGAGAGCTTTTTGCAGTTTTTTTTGTTCCTCTGCGGCATGTGAGAACCAGCGCGTCTCCCAGAACGGTTTACCGATGACATCTTGCTCCTGGGCGCCGATAAAATCTAGCGCAGTCCGGTTACAGGCTCGAAGAGTTCCATCGGGTGACAGCATTCCCATGTACTGGTACGATTGATCAAAAAGGACCCGGAATTTCCGTTCGCTTTTTTTTAGTTCCTCTTCCATCCGCTTGCGCTCGGTTATGTCGATAATCGCGGCAATTATTCCTTCCCTGATGTTGTGCCGGTTCAGGGGAGATGCCTGCAGGAGAATATCTGTCACTGCGCCATCCTTGCGTCTGCCCCGGCACTCAAGAGTGGCGATATCGGTTCGTTTGAGGGTTGAGGAAATGATGGATCTGACGCGTCTGCATTCCTCTTCGTCAGCATACATAACGGCCGTGTTCTTTCCGATAAGTTCATCTTCGGAATATCCGCTCATTTTGCAGAAACTCTGATTTATCCGAGTTAAAATATTGTTTACAACAAGGGCAACACCGGCGGGATCCGCATTGAAGATGCTGCTGACAAGGGCTTTGTTTTTGGAAAGTTTTTCTTCGGTTTGCTTTATTGAAGCAACCATCCGGTTGACGCTGTCGGCAAGGGTTTGTAACTCATCGTGTGTGTTGACGGATATTACATGGTCGATCTGTCCCTGTGATATGAGCTCGGTATCCCGGATGATGCCGCCCAGATGCCTGGCGGTTAGGTTGCCGATACATAAACCGATAAAGCAGGTGACGAGAGCCACGAACACGGCGGCGCCTAAAAAGGAGAAAATCACCGCCCTGGTTCCTTTCGCAATTTTTTTATTCGCAAGCATGGAAGGCTTGACTATTTCTTCAACCGGTATGACGATGCCCAGGCTCCAGTTTGTCAAGGTTATGGGTGCATAGGCAATGATTTTATCCGTTCCCGAAAGCCTGATAATAGAGGAATCGGTTTCCCGCCGCATCATGCGTGCAAAAATTTCCCGCAGCGTTTGATCAGGGGTATTGATCAGCGGGCTCTTCATGGCACTCAAATCTTCCGGTGTCAGCGTGCTTTGTGAGCCGGGTATAAAAATTTTGCGCAGAGCCTGAACTTGCGCCGCATTAAAGGCAAAATCCTGTATCCCCTTTTGCGGCAGCGCAAGTGGTATGCCGGATCCGTCAATGATAAAGCCATAACCCCGCATGCCGAAGTCCATGTCCATAATTCTTGAAGTCAGCGTGGAAAGAAGTATATCAATGCCCAGAGAGCCGATAAATCTGTTATGCTCATAAATGGGAGCGATGCAGCTCGTCATCCAGATTTTTTTCATTGAGTCGAAATAGGGGGGGATCCAGATTATTTTTTTTTCAGGATTGTTTGTGCTGTCCAGAAGACGGACATAGGGCTCCCGGCTCTCATCGAGTTCATTGAAGGCCGGATTAACGGCTAGCCGTGCCAGGTAATCATCGGGGTAGGTGTGAGCAACGCCCAGCGTGGTCACGATCCAGACAAGATCCACGGTGCGGCTGTTTTTTTCAAATGTTGCTTGCAGCACCGGTGATAAGGCGGCAAGTGTATTGATGGCGGTGTTTGACCGGGCCCTGAAGCCGGCATCAGTGCAGGCCCGCTGCGTGATGTCCCTGCGCATCCAGATGCTGCCGCCATAGCCGCGCTTGTCCCAGTTTGCATAGGACCCGTACCGGGGATGCACATAGCCATAGCCGGGAAGCCCGCAGGATCTTTTGTCGGCATACAAATCTTGAACAGGGGCGCCCCGGATCCCTGGCGGGGTTTTGCTGATGGTGTTGTAATAGCTTATGAGTGCTGCGACATCGCCATGGTAGCCTTGAAAAAGCTGCTCAAAAAGAAGCGCATTGTCCTTTGCCGTTTGCTTCAAACCAGCCAAGCCGATTTGAAAAGTTGCTTCACGGCTTTCCAGGTTTGTCGATGTGCTGATTCCATTCATTACGATGATGGCGATAAACCCTATTGCCAGCAAGGGGATCAGTGATGAGGCCAAGAGGCACAGCGTAATTTTTGAGGCTATTTTCATAGTCATGGCCTTTTAGTAGCCGGGAGTTGTTTGTATGATACGTATCACATGAGCACCCGCTGCTGAGTTTTGCATCATCTCCCGTGAGGGAGCATCACAAATGTTCTCGGTAGAGGGGGTTTGTCTTTTTTCATGGCGCAGGGTATGTCGGGAGCGTTTTTTTCTCCTCAAGCAGGCTCGCGTTTATACTCGCCAGCCAACCAGCCTTTGAACAGACCGTGCTATCAGCACAAGCAGCAAGCAGAGCGCTTGAAAGCCCGGCATTGCTTCTGAACGTACGATTCTTGATCTGATGTATCATTGCATCAGGAATGTTTTGCTTTCTAATAGTTCATTTATTGCAGCTACTTTTTTTATAGGGGCATCACTGCAATAAAGCAATAAAAAAGGGAGGTTTTGTTGTGCCCTTTTTTTTTGGAAAGTGCTGCTTAGCGGCCAGATGCTTGATGGCCTGCGATGGCCCGGACGAGGATGTTCGTTCCAGCCCATGCCTGCAGCAGCGTCATATCGATAAATGTCTCAGCCCAGGCCATATGGTTTTTTTTATGGGTTTGAGCAAAAATACCCTCATAGGCATTTCTGCCCAGTATTCCGGTGTCATAGGGCTTGCCTGCTGTCTGGCTTGCATGCTGCCGTATGGCTGTTTTTTTAGCGCGAACCGCCTGAGAAATATCCACCATCCTGGCGCCGGGCAGGCCGTAGATGCCGCCCCAAACCGAATAGCCCCAGGCTCGCGGTGCAGGGGAGGTCTGATTTTTGAGCGCCCGCAGCGTAATCAGGGTAACCCGGCAATGAGTCGGGTGGCGCTCAAAAGGCGACGGCATATATATTTCATCGGGTTTCAGCAGATTGATAATTCTGCGGAGTTGCCGGGCAACCTTTGCAGCCTCGCCGCCGGTAAGCGCGCCGCTCGCGCGGTTGAGGA
>JAFGCP010000358.1 GCA_016932595.1 Deltaproteobacteria bacterium | reverse complement strand
ATTAATAGCGGCTTCTTTATTTTAAAACCCTAAGTTTAAGGAGAAGATGGATGCTAGCTGGAATCAAAAACTTCTTCAAAAGGATTGGCCGTGCCCTCGTGCTCTTTTTGAACCCGATGTGGCGCACGATCTGGATTGCTCTGGCCGGTCAAGGTATATTTCTGGTATCGGTCATCACCATGTCGCCGCTTCGCATGTGGGAAACTCCGGTAGTCAACTACAATCTGTTTTATGTGCCCATACTCGCCGCAATTCTGGGTCCACTGTTTTATCGCTGCTGTATCGAAGAGCAGGAAGCCAAGGGCTATCTTTACGGCTTTTTTGCCGCCCTGTTTGCCTGGCCCCTCATTGGCGAGGTTGCCAACATTCCCGTTGATAAGGGCGTTATTACCCAAATCAGTGATTTTAATATCAAGGGTCTTGGCGGGTACTTTTATGTGCTGGCCGGATGGGCCCTGCTTCATGTCATGTGGCGCACGGGCGCTCTGAAAAAATCAGTGTGCGTTTTTTTCATGACCTTTCTGTCCATCTGGAGCTTTGAGCTTTATATGGACAATTATTCCAGCATGGACGCTGATACGTTTGCCATTGTCGGCGGCCTGCTTGTCATAGCAATTGTGGTGATGCTGCTGTTTTGCATGAAGCTGGCCCTGCATCTATTCAAACTGAAAAAGCCCTTCAAGGCGATACTCGGCATACTTGTAACGCTCATTGTGGCAGGCAGTGCTCTTCCCAACTACCGCGATGTTATCGGGTTTGTCGATCCGCTGCAGAAAATGGGGCCCATGGGCAATCTTGTGCTCTTCGGATCACTCATTGCCTCCATTCTTATCCTTCGCGCATCAAGGAAAACCGAATCACTGGAACGAAAGACCATTCTCGGCTGTATTTTTTATATCGTGTTCGCTTTGATACTCATGAGCGGCCAGTGGAAAGAGCCCCAGACATTTTATGTAAAATATGAAGCAGCCCACATTGGCCATGAAATTGAGAGCCTGAAGCAGGACCAGGCAAATCTCGAGCGGCTGTTTGATTATATGGCCACCAAGAGGATGCTCAAGGCAGGGGACTTTAAGTATATGTATGACCACGGTATACTGCCGATGGCCAAATTGAAAAACCTGGTCAATATGGGGATGGTCGATGGCAAGGGGCTGGAATTTTTAACCACCCGCGGCCTCATCACCATGGATGAGTTTCAGGCTGTGCTCGACAGAAGAATGCTGTCTGATGCGCATATGAAACCCCTGGTTGATATGGGTATTGCGAAGAAAAATGATAAGGGCATTTATGAACTGATGCGGCAGTATATAAAAATGGAAAAAAAGGAAGGTTGATTCAGGCATATACAATCAAGCATTAAGGAGAGCTTATATGGCAGAGACAGTGGAAGAAAGATATATTACTCCCCTTGCTAAATGGGCGCGGGTTATGGAAATTTTTATTCCCGGCTACATGTTCGGCAAAGCCTGGGGCATCGCCAATGAACAGACGGTTGAGCTTTATAAGGCCATTTTTCCGCCATTTCTTATTACCATGGCCGAGAAGATGAAAGGCCTGTTGACAACCGACAGCGCTGCTCTTGAACGTCTGTTTTCAACCTGTTCGGGCGCACTGGTTGGCTTCCTGGTCATTCTCATTCTGGGCGCGGTCATGCACCTTATTCTGGGCGACCGCAAATACATCGATTCCCTCAGGTTTACCTCAATTACCCTGATCCCCCTTGCCGTCATGAACGGCACGCTGTCCCATGTCACGAATACTCTCCTTGAAACACTCGGCGGCGGTGAGACCATAGAGTCCCTCACTAAAAGCGCAGTTGATTCTCCCCGGGGGCAGATACAGATGTTTTGTGTTTTTTACCTGCTGGCGCTCTGGATGTTCGGCAAGCGCACAGGAGTCATCGGCAAGCGGCGGTATTTTGTGCTGCTGGCGGGCATAGGCTTTCTTGCCCTGTATTTTGCTTTGGGACTTGGAATAACGCCGATGGAAGCAGCTAAGGTTCTGCCTGACATGATGGCCGCACACGGTAAACACTAAGGGAGGTGAGACGCCATGTTGATTACGAAAGACAGTTATGTAAGAGTTAATAAATGGGCTTTATTTTCCGCGATTTTTCTCTATGTCATCGGTATTTTCAGCCCCCTCAAATACCTGCAGCCCGGCGTGCTGTTCGTATTTTTTGCCGGCTTTTTCTGCCTGTTTCATAAAGACTATTTCGTTTCAAAACCCAGGCTTGCCGGCCATGTCTGGCTGTTTCCGCTTGCCGTAACCCTGCTGACCTCATCGACGCCCCTTACCGCAGGCGACGGCCAGCCGCTGCTGTTTGTATTGTCTTTGCTGACCTGCCTGCTTCCTTTTATGATTTTAATAACCGCAAGGTCGGAAGAGAAGCCGCCCAGAAAGCCGCGTCTTAAAGCAGTGACCATCCGCACAATTGTTCAGTGCAGCATATTCATGATCTGGGCATCGGTTACGTCCTTCTGTTTCATTAAGGGAACCCGGCCCGATATGCTGTTCTGGGCCATGTTCCATGTCTTCACGGTAGCCATGTTTCCCGTGTTTTTCGGCCGCGTTATCTGCGGGTGGATATGCCCGAATGCAACCCTGCAGGATGCGCTGTTTAAAAACATGACTTTCAAACGGCCGATTGAGAACCTGCCCCGGGCAATCGATGCGCAGAGCAGCACTGCCTGCATGAATATCAGCGGCAAGGTTGATGTTCGTGCGCCGCTTTTTCCGGCAACCCTCCTTTTTTCCTGGTTTCCCATGTTTTTTGCTGAAACAGTGTGGGATCTTACCGGCGTTGCCTGGTACCCCATAGCTTTTATGTACGGACTGTTTATTTGCTCGTTGCTGTTTAAATGGCGAAAAATGTGCACCCATTTCTGCTGGCTGTCCTCATACCGCGGCATCAATTGTCATAACAGCCTGTGGCGCATTCGTTATAACCGTTCAAAATGCAAAAACTGTAAAGTCTGCCAGGCTGAAAAAGCCTGTCCGTTCTATATCGATATTCGCAACCAGGACAATGAAATGCCGGCAACCTGCTGCCTGTGCTTCAGCTGCATGGAAGCATGCCCCTTTGAAGGTGTTATAACCTATAAGCGCGACCCCGTTGAAAAAGCGCGACTTAAGGTCGAATTAAAAACCGGCATACCTGATGCGCCCAAGGCTGCCTAGCCCGGCCGCATTATGAGCTGTGACGAGAAATTAAATTTTATGAACTGAAAACACTGGGGTTAGGCTTGCCTGTCCTCAGTGTTTTTATTATTAACTTTTTTTAGAACTCATAATCGAAGGAGACAAGCTCATGAAAATTCTAGGTATCTGCGGCAGTCATCGGGAGGAGAGCAACACGAATAAGCTTGTGAAGAAGGTCGCCGAGGCATCCGGCTGCACGTATGAGCTTATTTATCTTGGCAAGCTTGACATCAAACCCTGTTCGGGTTGCGGCGCCTGCATGATGAACGAGGGCCAGTGCTCAATTCGGGATGATATGGATCAGGTGTATGAAAAGCTTCTGCTGGCCGACGGCCTTATCATAGGCGGACCCACCTATTTCTTCGACTTAAACGGCTCGACCAAGGATTTTATCGACCGCACAATGGCAATTTTTTACCGCGGTGTCGGTACTCCCTATAACCCGGATATGCCATGGCTGGGCGACCGGCCTCATGCGGGTAAACCCGCCGTGCTTATTACCACCGTTGCCGGCAGCGGCCATATGCGCAGTATCGAAACACTGAAATATGCAATGGGTGACTGCACGAAAATGAATATCGTGGCGCAGCTCGCAGAAGTCGTCGCCATGAATGACGTGGATGATATGCCCGAAGTTCTGAAACGGGCCGATGAGGCAGGAAAAAAACTCGGGGCAGCGCTCAAGGCATAAACAAAAATTATTTTAATTTTAAAGCCGGGCTGCGGTGTTTTCATCGCAGCACGGCTTTTTTATATGGCGCAATTATATTCCATAAAAAATATCAAGTGCGCGCTCGATACCGCCCTGGCGGCCGAAAAACATGATATTGCCTTTAACGCCGGGATCATGATCAAGGACGGTTTTAAGATAGGTGTCGAATTCGGTCTGTGCAGCTGATAAGTCAGCAGCCTCAAGAGGCGCTTGTGCTGAGGCCAGATCACAATAGGCACTGAGGTACTCATGGACAAGGGCAAGGGCTCGCGCGTCCAACTCCTGTCCGATTTTCATTCTGCAGGCGGCTTCCGATTGAATACTCTGGATGCCTCCGTCAGCATTTTTCTGAAAGGCCAGAAGATCAGGATATGACGCGCGAATGCACAGCAGACGCTCAAGCAGCAGCTCATCCAGGTGAGGATTGTCGCCAACCCCATGTATGTCGAGCACAAATACGCGCTGCGAGCCCATACAGATAACCTCGCAGCTCAGCACGGGCAAATCATAGGCGATCCGCGGGCGGATAAACGTCGAATAGACAGTGACATATAACGGCAGGCTGATGCGCAGGCAGACGATACGCAGGAATTTTTCTGTTGAAAAAACATCACCATCAAGCTTAACAAGCCCGAGCATACGCACGGGCCGCTCAGGGAAAGGATGCTTGAGGGTGACGGGGGCAAGAGAAAGGCGGCTTTTCAGATCAGAAATTATCTGATCGTGTACAGTGTGCAATGTAGCCATATATGCCCTTTGTCCGCTTTTTAATGTTCAAGAAATTTTAGTATCGCGGCAGCGACTTCCTGAGGCTTTTCTTCCTGAACCATATGACCGGCATTGTCGATGATCAAAAATTGAGAGCCCTTTATTTCCTGATGGAGCCGCTCGCCGTCTGTCAGGGGAATTGGCTTGTCCTGCCGAGCCCAGATAAGCAGCGTAGGAGTTGTGATACGGGTACTGATGCCATGATAGGACTCCCTGGTGGCGGTATTCAGCATGCGCGCGAGCGCCGCAGCGGCATTGGGGGTTCGGCCCGGCTTGAGATAATTCTCCAGCACTTCATCGGTAACCAGGGATGTATTATAGTAGGAGCTTACAAGGCTTTTTGACCTTGCTCCTTTTGTATAAAAAGAACGGGCCATGATAATATCGAAAGGAAAAACAAGATGCTTTAAAAATTCCGGCGGACCGCCGTGATAGTATCCTGCATCAATAACAATAAGCTTGTCGATTTTATTCGGGGCCTTAACCGCAGCCATGCCGACGATGACACCGCCCATGGAATGGCCTGCCAGAGCCGCTGTTTTAAGCTGCAGCGCGTCCATAAAACCGATAATCATTCCAGCCTGTTCCTGCAGAAGATAATTGCCGTCGGCCGGTTTGTCGGAAAGTCCAAAACCCGGCAGGTCAACTGCATACACCTCATGGTGCTGAGCCAGCAGCGGTATGACATGCCTCCAGGTATAGGTTGAACCTGCAAAGCCATGCACGAGTACGAGGGGCTTACCGATGCCGTATTTTTCGAAATGCAGCATCCTTCCGTTGACATTGATGAACTGGCTGTATTTCCCGGCAAGGGATTCAACGGGAACTGATTGTTGAGGAACGAGCGCATAGACAATGCAGCCTGCATACAAAGCTGCAAGGACAATGAGCGTGTTTCTGATACTCTTCATGGATGATTCCCTTTAAAATATAGGTACTGTTAGAGCAGAACCCTGTACTTCAATACTCCGAGAAAATGAATCAGCCAGGGCACCAGAAAGCTGTTTGATTTTTTGTAGCAGTACGCGTGAATAAGTCCGATGAAGGTAAAGAGACCTACAAATACAAGTTTAAGTGCGCCGGGCTGAGACCATGCTGTCCAGACCGTAAGATAATAGATGCCGTACATGAGCGATGAAATAATGACCGGCGGCCAGAATGTTCTGAAAACACCTGACAGGGCTGTTATGAGGTAAGCGCGGAAAAAAAGTTCCGTTGCCAGAGCATGCAGGCAGGCAAGCAGCAACGCAGACACAAGGCGCGGGTCGAATCCGCCTTTATTGCCGAAGCCCATAGCTATGCCAAGAGGTACGGCAATCAGCAGCCACTTGAAGGATATTTTCCAGCCATAGGTTGCTGCTGCCCCGCCGGTAATGCGCGGCAGCACCAGCGCGCATGTCAGCAAAAGCCCCCGCCGGACATACATCCATACCGATGCCGGGGCATGCTCGCTTTCTGCAGGCCCCCATTCCATATAAATACTTGCCAGGAATGAAAAGATGAGCATAAAAAACCATGAGCAGAGGGCAATGAGAAGCGTTCTTTTTTTCATATGACCGTATGACAGTTTTACATTTTGCATTGTAACTTATTAGAATATGCAGTAAAAATCAAATAGTTTCTTTATGCCTCTCAGGCGGTCTCATGATGCCGGTTGCGGGGGTTGTATTCTTTTTCAGGCTGCTGGTATGGAACAGTCCGAACAGCCCTATAGTTTACCGATTGATGGCGTGCTTGATCTGCATACTTTTCAGCCTGCAGATTGCAAAAATCTTGTGCCGGAATACCTGGCTGAATGCCGTAAAAAAGGCATTTTGCAAGTCAGGATTATACATGGCAAGGGCAGGGGGGTACTGCGGCAGACAGTGCATCATGTGCTCGGTCGCCTTCCGGAGGTGATTGATTTTCATCAGGCCCCGGATAATGCAGGCGGCTGGGGGGCAACTAGTGTCATTCTTGAATCTTTGCCTTTGCCGTGCTTTAAAGATTGAATACCCTTTCGCATGCAAATCAGTTCTATAGTAAAAAATTTTTTTTGAACTTTACAACTAATTAAAGTCTTAACAGTCCTGACGCGTGCTTTTCTCTTTCTTCTTAAAATACATTCTGCTATACATAAGGGTACACGATTAACTTACAGGATGGCGCATCACAATGGAAAAAAAGTTCACATATAAGGATTCAGGTGTTGATATCAATGCGGCTGACCGTTTTGTGCAGTCATTGAAAACTCTTGTAAAGCCCACATTCCGGCATGAAGTTCTTGCCGGTATCGGCGGCTTCGGAAGCCTGTTCGCACTGAACAACCAGAAATACAGGGAGCCGGTTCTTGTGGCCTCCACAGACGGTGTCGGCACCAAGCTGAAAGTTGCATTCATGATGAATAAGCACGATACCGTCGGCATTGATCTAGTCGCCATGTGCGTCAATGATATTATCGTACAGGGCGCAGAGCCCTTGTTTATGCTCGACTATATTTCCATGGGCAAGATCAATAATGATATTTTGGTGGACCTTGTCAAGGGAATGGTGGAAGGCTGTAAGGATTCCGGCTGCGCCCTTGTTGGCGGAGAAACGGCCGAAATGCCCTCTTTTTATCCAACCGGCGAATATGATTTAGCAGGTTTCGTGGTAGGTGTTGTTGACAAGGACAAAGTGATCGACGGATCAACGATTACCGTCGGCGACAAGATCATCGGCATCGCCTCCAGCGGCGTCCACAGCAATGGCCTCTCTCTTGTGCGCACTATTCTTTTTGATAATCTGCGCCTCAAGATTACGGATTATGTGCAGGAGCTTGGCTGCACCGTCGGTGAGGAACTTATAAAGCCGACGCGCATTTACGTTAAAGCGGTGCTCAACCTTATGCGCGATTTTGAACTGAAGGGCATCGCCCATATTACGGGCGGCGGTCTCGTGGACAATATCGCCCGTATACTTCCCAAAGGATGCCTTGCCCATCTCAAGCCCGGCTCATGGCCGGTCCCCCCGATTTTTTATTTTCTGAAAGACAGGGGCAATGTTGAAGAAGAAGAGATGATGCGCACGTTCAATAACGGCATTGGTCTTGTGCTGGTTGTGCCTGCGGCACAGGAGGAAGACGTTTTGCAGCGGCTTAAGGCAATGCAGCAGGATGCCTATACCATCGGCGAAATTGAAAGCAAAGAGCGGCGCAAAAAAAGCGTTACCTTCACACACCTTTCTTAAGAACAGCGATTACGGTCATACCGGCCGTTACTGTATCGCCTTTTTTAACATTGATGACGGAATCGATCGGGCAAAAGATATTTACGCGGGAGCCGAAGCGAATCATATTTATGCGTTCACCCTGCGTTACCGCATCGTTCACCTGTTTGTAAAAAATAATTCGCCTTGCAATCAGGCCTGCTATAAATTTCATTGAAATTCGCACATTTCCGTTCCTTCCTTTTATTCCTGCGAAAATGCTTTCATTTTCCTCTGAAGCCTTATCTTTGAATGCCGATATGAATTTCCCGGGATTATAGTGCAGGAATTCTACTGTGCCGTCCATGGGTGCACGGTTGACATGCACATTGAAAACCGACATGAAAATGCTCACCCGCACAGAGCGTGTTTTGAGATATACCGGTTCATCGATTTCCGATATATCGATAATGGCGCCGTCGGCAGGGGAAAGAAGAAGCTCGGGGGCTGTGGGTATGATGCGCTCCGGGTCGCGAAAAAAATAGAGTGAAAATAAAAAGAAAAAAACGCCGAGTCCTCCCAGGATGCGGAAAAGTATCTGGCCGGCTCCTGAAGAAAGTAAGGAAATAAGAATACACAAGGCTGCGATTATGGCTATGGCGCCGATAACCGGATACCCCGCACGCGCAATAATTGACATGATTGACAATCCTTTCTAATTTTTGAACAGATTTTCTATTGCTTCCTGAACTGACTGAACGCCGACTAGCTTCATTTTTGATGAGCCGTGAAGGCCCTTCAAATTTTTTTCAGGCAGAATGCATTGTGAAAAACCCAGCCGCTCTGCTTCCTTAATGCGGGGCGCAATCTGGCTTATAGCGCGAACTTCGCCGGTCAGGCCCACCTCGCCGCAGACGACCGTTTTGCCCGGCATGGGTTTTTCCAGCTTGCTTGAGACGATTGACGTGATAATGCCAAGATCTACGCCCGGCTCATTGAGCCTGATGCCCCCTGCGACATTAAGAAATATATCCTGATTAAACAGCGTCATGCCGAGCTTTTTTTCAAGAACAGCGACAAGAACTGATGTGCGGTTCTGATCAATGCCGATAGCGGTGCGCCGGGGCATGGCAAGCGGAGTGGGAGCTGTAAGAGCCTGTACTTCGACAAGAATAGGCCGGGTGCCTTCGATGCTCGGCACAACGGTCGAGCCGGGCGCATCTTCAGGCCGCTCCGAGATGAATAGCTCCGACGGGCTGGTGACTTCCATCAGTCCGGCAGACCCCATTTCGAATACCCCTATTTCGTCGGTTGAGCCGAAGCGGTTCTTGACAGCTCTGAGAATGCGGTAGGAGTGGCCCCTGTCGCCTTCAAAGTAGAGCACCGTGTCAACCATGTGCTCGAGCACTCGGGGGCCTGCTATGGCGCCTTCCTTGGTCACATGGCCTACAAGGAAGGTGGCTGTTTCGCTTTGTTTTGCAAGACTTATAATCCGCGCCGATGTCTCCCTCAGCTGGCTGACGCTTCCCGGCGCTGACTCGAGCTCACCGGTATAGATGGTCTGCACTGAGTCGATAACAAGAATTTCGGGCCTGAATTCCCTGATATGCTCGATAATTGTTTCAAGGGACGTTTCAGTTAGAATGAAAAGGTTTTCCGGAAGCGAGCCCAGTCGCTCGGCGCGCATTCGCAGCTGACGCAGCGATTCTTCACCCGAAACGTACAGTGCTTTGATTCCGCGGCCGGCAAGGCTTGTAAGGGCCTGCAGAACCAGGGTTGATTTCCCGATGCCCGGATCTCCTCCGATAAGAATGACCGCTCCCCGCACAAGCCCTCCACCCAGCACGCGGTCAAGCTCGCCGATGCCGGCAGGAATCCTGTCATCATGCGCTGTATTAATGCTGTGC
This sequence comes from Deltaproteobacteria bacterium, assembly GCA_016932595.1. GTDB lineage: Bacteria > Desulfobacterota > WTBG01 > CAIYCZ01 > CAIRTM01 > CAIWCT01. Next base: position 5,051 of record JAFGCP010000358.1, on the reverse strand, counting down.
AGCGACACCGGACCCTGGCGTGGGTCAGTGTCAAATTCGAACTGCGTGCGTTTTGCGGGCGCCTTTTGCAGCTCTTCATAAAATGTGTTCCACTGGTCGCAGTCGGGGCATTTGCCCAGCCATTTGGGTGACTGAAAGCCGCAGAACGAGCAGGTGAATATGTTTTTTAGTTTAGACATAGAACATTGCCGCAGGTGAATGTGTTTACAGATTTCAGCATACCACTGCCGTGGTGCAGCAGCTATAAACGGGCCTCAAGAATAAGATTCATGGGTGTTTGGGCGGCGCGCCTAATACTGCTAAAGCCTCCTGCCTTGATGACGTTTCGCAGCCGGGTCTCGCCGGCTTGGCCGCCAAGGGCAAGTTCGGCTTCCTGGGCAAGGGCGCCCGAGGTGCACAGCAGAACTGAAGCGCAGTAAAAAAGACGGCCTATAGGATTCAGGTTTTCTTCAATTTTGTCTGAGGCGTAGGGCTCGACGAGCATCCATACCCCGTCGGGCTTTAAAATCGAACGCATGTGGCGGGCCACGCCAGCCGGGTCGCCCATGTCGTGAAAACAGTCGAACATGGTGATGAAATCAAAATTTTTTGCCGTGATATCCTTTGCCGCGCACACTTCAAAACTGATGCGGTCTTCGATACCGGCTTCCCTGGCCCGCTTCCTTGCTTGCATGATTGAGTGTTCATGATAATCAAAGCCCACAAAAGTCGACTGCGGGTATGCCTTTGCCATGATGATCGTGGATGCGCCGAACCCGCAGCCGATATCAGCCGCACGGGCACCTTCACGCAGTTTTGCATCTACACCGTCCAATGACGGTATCCATGAACTGACAAGATTCATCATGTACTGAGGCTTATAAAAGCGCTCGCCGCCTAGAAACAGCCCGGGATCATGCTCATGCCAACCAACGCCCTTGCCTGTGCGAAACGCCTCAGCTATTATATTCTCTGATTTGATAGCTGACGTTGCAGCCTGAAAGGCGCCTGCCAGATAAAACGGTCCGTTTTCGTCTGCGAGTGCTGCAGCCTGTTCAGGGGAAAGAGAAAAGGTCATGCTCGTCGGATCATAGTCCACATAACCGCCTGAGGCCATGGCTGTCAGCCATTCCTCAACATAGCGCTCAGCAGTTCCGGTTTTCCCGGCAAGCTGCTGCGGCGTTACGAGCCCTGCTCCGGCCATTGCCTTGAAAAGGCCGAGCTTTTCACCGATCAGCACCAGCGGGGCATGAAATGTTGCGCCGATATCTTGAATAACTTGTTCGACAAGCGTGTTCAATTTTGTTTCATCAAGTGGCATGACTCTTCTCCTGCAGTTTTAAAAATTCTTAGCATTTGAGCATCTGAGCCCATATAAGTCAATAAGCAACTTTTGTTTTTGAACAAATTTTACTAGAGCTTGCATAAACGGCTTTGAAGAAGTATAGCAATAATTTAAAAATAAGTAAAAAGTCTCTTTAACATGGGGGAGGAAATAACGAGATGGCCTCGATTAGCGATAAGACTTTAAGGCACAGGGACATTAAAAAAAGTTTATTTTTTTTATTAGTTTCTTTTTTGCTTATTCCGTCGATGAGTGTCGCAGCCGGCGAAGACTACCCCGTGTGGCTGCGCCAGTGGCGTGAGTGGGCTGCTGGTACCAGAGATCAGAACTTTATCGGATGGGCTGATACACTGAGTTCGCCCGAGGCAATTGAGCTTGGCAGACATTGGGAAGCATATCTCGGCTATACGGCACCCCAGCTTGTTGAAAAAGATACAAAAGCCCCCTCCATTAAGCCCGGCTTAGTTATCACACCTGAAAACATTGCGAAGTACGAAATGGAGCTGCGCCAGCTCTTCCCGTACGGTTTTGACTGGGAGGTTGACCGGCTCAAAGGTACAGGGGCCTTTTCCGGCTATAACTTTTTCCCGCTTGAAATGGTGATCGTGCCGACGACACATGCCTGGAATGACCGTGGGTATCTTGAAGCCAGCAAAAAATATGCTACTGCTTGTTCCCTTGATGCTCAGGGCAACCTGACGGGCTGGGTGGCGGGCATTCCATTTCCGCATCCTCAAAACGCCCAGCAAATAGTACACAATTACGACCGTCTTACGGTTATGGCTGACAATCTCAATTCCATGCCCATGTCAATCGGTCTTTACGGAAAAAATGGAATCCGCGAACGAGTTGAAAAGATTGAGCTGCACTGGAAGAATTATACCGGACGTATTAAGCTGCAGCCCTTGCCGACCATTCCCGGCTTTGAGGATATTTATGAAAAAGGCTCCATTCTCGCCCTCTATCCCTACGATTTAAAAGGCTATGCAGCCGTACGCACACGCTATAAAGACAGCGGTGCTGAAGATTCATTCGTCTGCTATATTCCTTCAATGAGGAGGGTACGCCGTCTTGCAGGCTCAAATACGCAGGATCCGCTGGTCGGCTCGGACCTTACCTGGGAGGACTGGAAGGGCTACTGGAGTAAAGTATCCTCTCATCCTGCAGTCTATGAACTGCTCGGCGAGGCTGTTGTCCTGTGCCCTTCCTTCAACCCGAGGCCCATTAAGTACAGCGATAAATACGGCGGAGTCTGCCAGCGTTACTGGTGGGAGCGCCGGCCGGTCTGGATAGTAAAAATTACCTATAAGGATCCTTCATATATCTACGGCTCACGAATCTGGTATGTCGACAAGGAGACATTCGCTCTGCAGCAGCAGATGCTGTATGACAAAAACGGCAGGCTCTGGAAGCTGTGGGACTGGTGCTGGCGCTGGAACCCCAGAAACGGCGAGCTTAATTACTGGAATCCCTTTATGGCTGATGTCGTGAACAGGCATACAAGCGTGATTGATCACCACATCATGCTCAATATTCCCAATTTAAACGATGATCTATTTGCGCTGCGCTTTTTGATAGACAAAGGGCACTGAACGGGGAGAGCTTTCCATGATAAAAATACAGCGGGTTTTTTTGCGACCCTGGGCTGTTGCTGCAGTTATGCTCGTGTGTTTCACCGGCATTATCACACTCTTTCAGTATTATGATTATTCAACTACGAACCTTGTTCATCAAAACAATCAGGCCCATCAGCTTGCTGATTCCTGGGACGGTTTAGTCAGCTGTACCAAGGACCTTCTTATCAGCAATGATCTTACTTCGGCCATTGCCCACTGGAAGCAGTCGATACTGGCTTTTGATCAAAATCTTCAAAAATTTAAAAGGTCGGACCTGACCGTTGAACTTATGCGCAATGATACAGAGTTCAAGCGCATGGTCGACGATACCGAGAATCTCTGGCAGGTCATTAAGCCGCGCATTGAATATATTCAGCTCCGGTTCGAAGAATATGCTCCGGGAAACAGCGATAATGAAAGCGCCGCCAAAAGAAGCCTGCTTCATGAACTGCTGTTTCAAATGGAGCAGAATGTCCGATCGACCGAATATGTCATGCTGTTTGATTTAACCTATGACATAGAATACATGATTTCATCCCTTGACTACTATTTCCACGGAACCCTTATTAATACGGTTGAAATAATTTTTAAAACCATTGAAAGGCGTTCCCTGCAGCTCCGCCTCACAGCATGGTTTGCCACCATTTTAATCTGCATATTCACCATGCTGTTTATTTTCCTGAGCCAGCGGGCCTTGAATACAACGGCCAGCCAGCTTAAATTTCTCACCAACAGGCTTATGGATGCCGAGGATACAGAGCGCAGGCGGCTTGCTCAGGAGCTGCATGACGAGATCGGTCAGTCTCTCACCGGCATCAAATACGGCGTAGACAATGCAATAGGGCTTTTTGAGCTCGAGAAGAGCAAGGAGGGCATCGCCGCGCTGAACAGCCTTGTGACGGTTATTCAGAATGCCATTTCTGAAGCCCGCCGTATTTCCGTATCGCTATGGCCTGCAGTTCTTGACCAGCTCGGCATCATTGCAACAATTTCCTGGTACTGCCGCGTATATCAGAAAAGGTACCCGGACATTATTCTCAAGCAGTCAGTTACGGTACATGAGGATGAAGTTTCCAAGGACCTGAAGATCGTTTTGTATCGCGTTTTGCAGGAGGCGCTGACCAATATAGCCAAGCACAGCTCTGCCGAGAATGTGACGGTAAGGCTGAACCGAGTCAAGGAATTGCTTCGGTTCAGCATAACCGACGATGGGCCGGGTTTCAACCTGCATGCCGTTGAAGGAACACCCACAGGCCCGGATCACGGCTTTGGGCTCATAAGTATGCGTGAGCGGGTTGAGCTGAGCGGCGGCGAGCTTGATATTGATTCCAGCCAGGGAAGGGGAACGCGGATTACCGCGTCGTGGGTCATCTAGGCGGCTTTTGCAGCCCCCCCCCGTTGATTACTTTGTCTTTTCTCAGCTGCGGACTACGAGACCGTTTTCTATGGCAAAAGAGGTGAGCGACGGGATATTGTGCAGCCCGAGCTTCTGCATTATGTTCTCCCGGTGTTTTTCCACGGTTTTGACGCTGATGCAGAGCAGTTCGCCTATCTGCTTGCTTTTATTGCCTTCGGCAATAAGCTTGAGTATTTCACGCTCGCGGTGCGTGAGGCTTTCCGCAAGAGTGCGGGGCCTTGCCGTCTGGCTGCCGAGATAGCCCTGGATAATGTTTTCCGTTATGCCGGGGCTTATATAGTTTTTTCCTTCAAGCACCGATTTGACCGCGAGCATAAGCTCTGTCCTGCAGGCGTCCTTCAGCACATAGCCTTCGGCCCCCGCATCAAGGGCGGCTGAAATGAATTCATCCGATTTGTGAACCGTCAGCACCAGTATCCGGACATTAGGGTTTTCTTTTTTTATTTCCCGTATTGCGTCCATCCCGTTCATGCGGGGCATGCTCAGATCCATTAGCAGCATGTCGGGGTTCTTTTCCCTGGCCAGCCGCACAGCTTCAAGTCCGTTTTCAGCTTCCGCCACGATAAGATAATCTGTGTTGGCCGACAGGATCATGCGCAACCCCTCGCGCACAATGGTCGCATCTTCAGCGATGATAATCCGTTTTGGCGCCTCCATGAAACATCCTTTTTTATACAAGCATAAAGATCAATTT
>JAFGCP010000049.1 GCA_016932595.1 Deltaproteobacteria bacterium | reverse complement strand
GGCGGCGGGGTATTATTATCTGAGGAAAAAAGAGGGCATGGGCGGCGGCGACATCAAGCTGCTTGCCATGATCGGGGCATTTCTCGGCTGGAAAGGCGCGCTCGTTGCTTTGGTCGTCGGCGCTTTTGCCGGAAGCATCGTCGGCGTTACGGTCATGCTGATCAAGGGTAAAGACATGAAATACGCCATTCCCTTCGGGCCTTTTCTGTCTTTGGGCGCGCTCTGCTCGCTGCTGTACGGAGCTGAGCTTTTGCACTGGTACCTGACGCTTGGGAGAGGGTAAAAACAGTTTAGGCTCCTCTATGCCTTCAGCTGAGAATGCATCGCGCATGAATGCGCTCCTGCAGAAACAGAACTGCCGTGGCGGGATTGCGGATGTATGGCTAGAGCATTTATTAACGGTTTCAAAATAGTATGCACACTTACATTCTTGTCTTTTCGGTCGTCTTCCCGGCGAAAGCCGGGAACCAGTGCAGTAAAGTCTGGATTCCGGCTTTCGCCGGAATGACGGAATGTGAAAACAATTATGAGACGATTAATAACTAAACCATGGAGCCGGGTTGTCATTTCGAACGAAGGTGAGAACTCTTTAAATATCTCTCCCCTAGCCTGCCCTGAGCGAAGTCGAAGGGGCCGGGATGACAGAAAAAAGTTACGTGCTCTTAACCGATATTCGCAATTTAAAATTTAAAAATTTATATATGTATGTACGTTAGCCTGCGCACAACCGTTTTCTGGAATCTCTCGCTGCTTATGGTGCTTGCAGCGGCACTTATAAGTTTTGTGGTGTATCGCGTCATGGAGAAAGAGCTGCTCAGAGAGGGCGCACTTTCAGGCGGCGCTGTTTTTGCAGCAGTTGAGGCGGGTGCTGCCCATATGCTTGAGAGGGATTCCGGGCTTCTTGAATCGCCTTCCGAAGGATCTGAGCTGCAGGCCCTGTTCAAGCGCTATATTGATGCCGGCGCCTGCCGCGAGCTTGTTCTGGTTGACAATGAAAACAGGGTGCTGGCGGCATCGCAGGGCGGGATCGGCCGCAAGCTCTTTGACGGCGATATAGTCCGGGCATTGGAAACAAAAGCGCTCGCCACACGCATTGAAAACCGCTTTGGCGCTCACGGCCCCCGCCTTGTTGCAGCCGCTCCCCTGCGCATCGCCGGAAAGACCGTTGGGGTACTGAAGGCACTGCTGCCCCTGCAGGATATTCATCGCAGCATGAAAAATGCATTTGCCATTATTTTTCTCTATATCATCACCAGCGCCGTCATTCTGATCATCGTCGGGTTTCTGCTTTTCAGCCGCTACCTGGTGAGCCCCATGCAGCGTCTCATCGGGCAGACCGAAAATATTGCCCAGGAAAATGTAAGCGGTCTGCCTTTATTCCTGTCCGGCGGCAATGAACTGCAGAAGCTTTCTTCAGCCTTGAAATCCCTGGCTGATAATCTCAAAACAGAGCGCGAGCGGCTGCGGGGACAGATGGAGGCCCTTGCTGAAAAAAACGCACAGCTGAAGCTGGCTCAGCGGGAAATAATCCAGACGGAAAAGCTTGCCTCCGTTGGCCGCCTGGCGGCGGGTATCGCCCATGAGGTGGGAAACCCTCTCGGGATCATACTCGGGTATATCCACCTCTTGCGCTCACCCGATATTACCGAGGCCGAACGCGCCGATTACCTGAATCGCATGGAGCATGAAACCGAGCGGATGAAAAATACTATCGGCGATGTGCTGGATTTCTCCCAGCCTTCGTCCCAGGAGATTACCCATCTGCAGCTCAATGATATCGTCCATGACACCTGCGCCATGATTGCCTGCCACAAGGAATTCAAAAACATCCTGATCGTGGAGAATCCGGCAGGCGGGCTGCCTGCCATTCGGGGCAATGACCGGCTGCTGCGGCAACTGCTTTTAAATCTGGCGCTGAATGCCTGCGATGCCATGGCGGGCGCCGGCGGCACGCTGACGATAACGACGACACTTGACTCGGATCACAAGGGAAGCAGCATTTGCCTTGTGGTGGCAGATACGGGTCACGGCATTGCGCCCGAGCATCAGGGGAAGATTTTTGATCCTTTTTTCACAACCCGGGCAGAAGGCACAGGGCTCGGGCTTGCAAATGTGCACCGCATTGTCGAGGTGATGGAAGGCACCATCGCCTTTGCAAGCCAGCCCGGCCAGGGCACGGCCTTTACGATACACTTTCCTGTCGCGGCGCCACAGTAGCCCGCGTTAACCCTTGGAGCTTATACACCGGGAAGATGATGGCACAAAAAAAACAGCTGCTCGTCATTGATGACGAAGAAAATTTACGGCATCTGCTGCGGTCATTGCTTGAAAAGGAAGGCTACGACGTCTGCCTTGCCGCAGACGGCCAGGAAGCCCTTGTTTTTCTTGAACAGCAGGACTTCGACATTATTCTCTGCGATCTGCGCATGCCGCGCATGGACGGCATGGAATTTTTAAAGCAGGCCGCCGACCGCACCAGCACCGCCACCATTATTACCATGTCGGCTTATGGCACCATGGATCTTGCTCTTGAAACCATGCAGCTCGGGGCCTATGATTTTATTTCAAAGCCGTTCAAACCAACTGAAGTCCTTCTGGTGCTGAAAAAGGCGGAAGAACGCGAGCGGCTGAAAAAAGAAAACCTGCAGCTGCGCAGCCAGCTCAAGCAGCTGTACGGTTTTGAGAACCTCATAGGCAAAAGCCCGCAGATGCAGGGCATTTGCGAGCTCATTGGAAAAGTGGCGGCATTCAAAAGCTCTGTGCTCATCACGGGGGAATCGGGCACGGGCAAGGAGCTTGTGGCCCGGGCCATCCACGAAACCAGCCCCCGCAAAGAACGCATATTTTTAGGCATCAACTGCGGCGCCATACCCGACAGCCTGCTGGAGAGCGAACTGTTCGGCCATAAAAAGGGCTCGTTTACCGGCGCCATTCAGGACCGAAAGGGCTTTTTTGAAGAGGCTGACGGCGGCACGCTTTTTCTGGATGAAATCGGCGATATACCGATTAACCTCCAGGTGAAGCTTATACGGGCGCTGCAGGAAGGCGAGGTCAGGCGGGTGGGCGAAGATCGGGCTGTTTCGGTTGACGTGCGCGTGATAGCGGCAACGGCCAAGGACCTGCTGGCCGAGGTTGAGCGGGGCTCATTTCGCGAAGACCTATACTACCGCCTGAATGTACTGCCCATTCATCTGCCGCCGCTGCGCGAACGGCTGGAAGACATCCAGCTGCTGGTCGAGCATTTCATAGCAAAATACAATAAAAGCCATGGCCTTGCCTGCAGGGGGGCGACGCCGGCGGCCATGCG
>JAFGCP010000357.1 GCA_016932595.1 Deltaproteobacteria bacterium | reverse complement strand
CTTTTGACAAGAAAACGGGCTATCTGGGCGTTCGGTTCCAGATTGACGAGGCAACACACTACGGCTGGGTAAAGTATCAGGGCGACAACAGCACCGACAACGGTACGACCGTGAGCGGCAGGATCGTGGAGTGGGCCTATGAAGATGCGCCGTTTGAGCCTATCTATGTCGATGCCGAGCCGCCCGCGCCTCCCTGCACCCTGGCTCTGACGCCCGGCAGGATCAACAAGCTGACGAGCCTCATCATGCCGGTCACGGGCATCATCATCCGCGGCAATGAGAGCGCCAACTTTACGCGCGAGTCCGAGATCAGCTGGGGCACCGACACGATCAGGACGCTGTTCAAGCTGCGGCTCAGCTCAAAGACCATCCTTGCCCTGGTGCGGGTGAAGCCCCTGCTGCTGCAGGGCGACGACAGCTTTGAGGTCACCGTCGACGACTGCACCGGCGAGCTCGGCGTTGTGACGCTGAGATGAAAAAGATACAGCGGAAAATTGCAGTTTACTGAAAACCGACATTACAGCAGGGAGGAAACCCTATGAGCAACGATAGAAAACAGAAGAAGAACGGCCGCCGCAGTCTCGATGCACAGCTGCTTACGTACTGCGCCGTGGCCGGCGGCGTGCTTGCGGCAGCTCAGCCTGCCGGGGCGTCCATAGTGTACAGCGGTGTGAAAAACCTGGCCCTTGCCGACGAGGCAAAAGTTGCGGTCGATCTTGACGGCAACGGCGTTGTGGATTTTGAATTCAACAACCTGCTGCCGTTCAACGAGGTGGCGGGCACTGATTTTGCCAAGCTGAAGGTCGATTTCATCAAGCCGGCGGCGGGAAACCGCGTGGCGTTTTATCAGCCTTACGGCTCCTTTTCCAGCTATATCGTCAACCTGGGTGCGGGAGCGGCCGTGCCGGGCGAGAACATCTGGTGGCTGCAGGAGCAGGAGGACAACCAGCAGGGCCTGTTTCTGGATGCGGCCAATATCATGCAGGATGACGGCAAGGTCAATATTCTGGCCAAGGGCTATTTCGCCAACTCCAGCGGCTACCTGGGCCTGAGCTTCACTATCGACGGCAACCCGCACTACGGCTGGATAAAGTACAAGGGCCTGGGCTCGGACAACAATACGGCGCTGAACGGCACCATCGTGGACTGGGCCTATGAAGACGCGGTCGACACGCCCATCGCTGCCGGCCAGAAGGCAGGCGCCGGCACCGGCACCTGCTTCGTGACCATGACCCCCGGCACGCTCAGCAAGTTCAAGAACCTGTTCGTGCCGGTCACGGGCATCATCATCCGCGGCGATGCTGATGCCACGTTCACCAGGGAAACAAAGATCGATTGGGGCACCGACAGCCTGAAGACTCTTGCCAAGCTGCGCATCGGCTCAAAGCTGATCATCGCGCTGGTGCGGGTGAAGCCCCTGTACCTAACGGGCAGCGAGACCTTCGACGTGAGCGTGGGCGATTGCAGCGGCACGCTTAAAGTATCGCCGTTCTAAGCGCTGCGTTTGATTTTCGTCAGGCAAAGCCTCCTGCGGGGTTCCCGCTGGAGGCTTTTTTTTCCGGCAGGGGAGATGGTTCTGCACAAAGTTGCCGCAGGATTTAGTGCTTCTCATCTTTATGCTGTTGTATTAGTATTTTTAAAATATTTTGCAGCTGTTTAAGCTGAACCCTAACAGACTGGACATCCCATGACAGGCATTACCAACAGAAAAATACTGCTTATCGGCTGGGACGCGGCCGACTGGAAAATAATTCATCCCTTGCTCGATGCCGGGAAAATGCCCAACTTGGAGGCACTGGTGAACCGGGGTGTCATGGGCAATCTCAGCACGCTCTACCCCGAGCTGTCGCCCATGCTCTGGACCTCGATTGCCACCGGCAAACGTCCTTTTAATCACGGCATTCACGGCTTCACCGAGCCCGACCCCGATGGTCGCGGGGTGCGGCCCGTCACGAACCTGTCGCGCACGACCAAGGCCTTGTGGAATATCCTGTCGCAGAACAATATCAAGTGCAATGTCATCGGCTGGTGGCCGTCGCATCCTGCAGAGCCGATCAATGGCGTTATGGTTTCAAACCACTACCAGCGCATTGCCGGCAAGATCGATGAGCTCTGGCCTATGATGAAAGGCGTGGTGCACCCGGTGCGCATTACCGATAATCTTGCGCGCCTGCGCGTGCACCCCCAGCAGCTCGACGGAGGGCACATACAGCCCTTTGTTCCGGACATCAGCGGCATTGATCAGGAGAAGGACCACCGGCTGGAGACGCTGGCTAAAATCATCTCCGAAACCCTTACCATCCGCAATGCAGCCCTTGCCATCATGCATCATGAGCCCTGGCGCTTTACGGGCGTGTACTTTGACGGCATCGACCACTTCGGCCATGCCTTTATGCGCTATAATCCTCCCCGGCAGCCCTGGGTGGATGAAAAGGATTTTGAGACATACTCTCATGTTGTTGAAAGCGGCTACATCCTGCATGATATCATATTGGGGGCTCTGCTTGAAGAAGCAGGCAAGGATACCACCGTTATCATTGTCTCAGATCACGGCTTTCACTCCGACCATCTGCGGCCGCGCCATATTCCCCATGAGCCGGCAGGCCCGGCTGCGCAGCACCGGCCCTACGGGATTTTTATTATGGCAGGCCCCGGAATAAAACAGGACGAGCTTATTCACGGCGCGTCGCTGCTGGACATCTGCCCCACGGTGCTCACGCTGCTGGGGCTGCCGGTCGGGCAGGACATGGACGGCAAGCCCCTGGTGCAGGCTTTTGAAACACCGCCCGCGGTATCTGCGATCCCGAGCTGGGACGCGGTGCCGGGCGAGGCCGGCATGCATGACCCGGCAAAGCGTATTGACCCGGTGGAAGCGCAGGAGGCCATACAGCAGCTCGTAGCGCTGGGGTATATTGAAAAACCGCCAGAGAACAAACAGCAGGCCATTGATCAGTGCGTTCGTGAGCTCAACTATAACCTGGCCCGCGCGTATATGGAAGCCTCCCGCCACGCTGAGGCCGCGGCGCTGCTTGAAGAACTGCTCGCACAATGGCCTGACCAGTACCGCTTCGGCATACACCTGGTGAGCTGCCTGCAGGCCCTCGACCGGCCTGCCGAAGCGCGCCGCGTTCTTGAAGCACTGCTTGCGCGCAAGCAGAAAAACGCCCTTGAGGCTTTGCCCAAGCTGAAAGAGCTTCGCGAGAAGCATGGCGACAAAACATTCGAGGATATGACCGAAAAAGAAAGACAGGAGATACAGGCCCTGCAGACAGCGGCCGCGCAGAATCCCTATGCCATGGAATATCTCATGGGCCGATTGCTTTTCAGCGAGGGCAGGCTCAAGGAAGCGCTCGATCATCTGCTCAATGCTGCAAAAGCGGATGCCGGCCAGCCGGGCCTGTATGCCCAGATCGGCGAGGTGTATCTGCGGCAGAGGCGGTTTTTTGACGCCAATGAAAATTTCGGCAAGGCCCTCGAACTCGATCCGGACCATGCGCCGTCACACCTGGGCCGCTGCCGCAGCCTGCTGGGGCTTAAAAGCAATTTCGAGGCTGTTGACGAAGCGCTGGAATCCATCGGGCTCAACTATCACAGCCCGGTGAGCCATTTTCTGCTGGCCGTGGCCCTGCACCGGCTCGGGCGGCTTGAGGAAGCCATCAAGGCCCTGCAGGTTGCCGTGCAGCAGAACCCGAATTTTCCGGCAGCCTACCGCCGCATGGCCTTTATCTACCGCCGCGGTTTAAAAGACCCGGACAAGGCAGCCGAGTGCCGCCGTCTGGCAACCGGGGCGGTGCAGCGCATACGCCAGGCAGGCCGTTTGACGCCGGCAGACCTGCGGCCGCATCCGGGTGCAAGCGGTGAAGAGCAGGGCGCAACCGGTGGGGGTATTTCATCGCCGGTGGAAGGGCCGGTTGATCGCAGGGATATCATAACCATCGTGTCCGGCCTGCCGCGCTCAGGCACATCCATGCTCATGCAAATGCTTGCCGCAGGCGGGCTTGCGCCTTATGCCGATGGGGAAAGAACCGCAGATGAGGACAATCCCAAAGGCTATTTCGAGCATGAAAAAGTAAAGGCCCTTGCCCGCGACACTACCTGGCTCGTCGAGGCCAGGGGCTTCTGCGTTAAGATCGTGTCGCCGCTTCTGAAATTTTTGCCGCCCGGGCTTGCCTGCCGCGTCATTTTCATAGATCGCAATCTCGATGAGGTGGTCCGCTCGCAGCGCGTCATGATTGAGCGGCGTGGCACGGTGGGCGCAAAGCTCACCGATGACCGGCTGAAGGAAAACTTCAAAAAACAGGGCGAAACCGCAAAAATATATCTGGCGCGCAATCACATGCCCGTTTTGTATCTCGGCTATGATCTGTGCATTACCGATCCTGCCGGGGCGGCCCGGCAGGTGAATGCGTTCCTTGGCGGCGGCCTTGATGAGGCAGCCATGGCCGCTGCGGTGGATGCAGGCCTCAAGCGGCAGAAGATAACAGTATAAGCTTCAGCCCTGTTGTTCTTATTGCACCCGCCGTCCGGCCAGCCGCTTCGTGATCTTCACCGCTTCAATGATCAGCAGCGGCACAAATGACAGCAGTATGGTGATGCCGAGCTCTGCCCCGGAAAGCTGCTGCGTTTTAAACACCGGCTGCATGATTGGCACATACACAATCAAAAACTGTAAAGCGCAGGTAAGGATGATAGCACCGAGCAGGGCCATATTGCCGCTCACGCCTGTGCGGAAAAATGATTCAGTTCCCGAGCGCACCCCGAGGGCCACGGCCATGCGCCCCAGCACCAGGCTGGTAAAGAGCATCGTTTGCCAGGGCAGGTCATGGCGCACCGCAACAAACAAAAAGGCAAGGGCTGCAAGGCCCGACAGCAGGCCGACAACCATCATGAACATGGCCCTGCCGCCGGCGAACACGCCTTCGCCATAGGGCCGTGGCAGCCGCTGCATGACACGCGGGTCTGCCGGCTCGGCAGTGAGCGCCAGGCCCGGGAAGCTGTCGCACAGCAGGTTCATCCACAGTATCTGAATGGGCACCAGCGGCAGGGGCAGCCCGAGAAAGGGCGCAAGAAAAATGAGCCAGATGGTGGCCGCGTTGGAGGTAAGGGAATACATAATGAACTTGATGATATTGTCGTAAATGCGGCGGCCTTCCCTGACCGATTTCACTATGGTTGCGAAATTGTCGTCAAGCAGGATCATATCGGAGGCTTCCTTGGCAACATCGGTGCCCGTAATGCCCATGGCAATGCCGATAT
>JAFGCP010000356.1 GCA_016932595.1 Deltaproteobacteria bacterium | reverse complement strand
GCGGCCTGCATATCATCGGCACCGAGCGTCACGATGCCCGCCGCATCGACCGGCAGCTGCGCGGCCGTTCAGCCCGCCAGGGCGATCCGGGATCCTCTCGTTTTTATCTGTCCCTGGAGGACGATCTGCTGCGCATTTTCGGCGCCGAGCGCATCTCGAACATCATGGATCGCTTCGGCATTGAGGAGGACGAGCCCATCGAGCATAAGCTCATCACCCGCGCCATAGAAAACGCCCAGGGCCGCGTCGAGGGCCACAACTTTGAAATCCGCAAGCACCTGCTTGAATATGACGACGTCATGAACAAGCAGCGCGAAATCATCTACGAACTGCGCAACCGCGCCCTGCACGACGCATCATTGGCCGATCTGGTACAGGAGTACACGGAGACCCTGGCCGGCAATCTACTGGACGAATTCTTCGCCAAGGGCATACCGCAGGATGAAATCGACCTGAAGGGCTTCCGCGAAGCCGTTTTCCTTCAGTTTTCGACCACCCTGACGCTCACACCCGAGCAGCTCGCCCGATTCAAGGACAACGAGCTCGACCTGTATGTGCTCGCAGAGATCGACAAAACCTACAAGGCAAAAGAACGGCACATCGGTCCGGAGATGCTCCGCAACATTGAAAAATGGCTTTACCTGCGCATACTCGATGAAACCTGGAAGGACCATCTGCTGGACATGGACCACCTGCGCGAAGGCATAGGGCTTCGCGGCTATGCCCAGCAGGATCCGCTGCGGGAATACCAGAAAGAGGCCTATGACCTGTTTCTGGACCTCGTTGACCGTCAGAAAAAAGAGTTCATTGAAAAGCTGTTCATGGTGCAGGTCATGGCCCGGGAAGAAGTTGAGCGCAGGCCCGAGCAGCCCAGCAAGTATGTGCTGAGCCGCGGCGAGGAGGCTGCGGAAAAAAAACCCACCGTACGGGCCGCCCCCAAGGTCGGCCGCAATGACCCGTGCCCCTGCGGCAGCGGCAAAAAATATAAAAAGTGCTGCGGAGCATAATGCAGGTGAGTTGATTTTCCCCAAAGCCGGAGGGAAGCTCGGCCTCCCTGCCTGCACGCCAGCAACCGCCGGGGACCGTGGTTTTATGCGCACAATACAAATCTGATCATTATGTGATTTTCAATCTGTAGGACGCTATTGCCGAGCCCTGCGCAGGCTGCAAAAGGTGAATTATGAAAAAATTTCCGCACCGGTCAGGGGTTCCCGGGTTCCGGTTCGCCGGCATAGCCGGCGGGCTGAAAAAAAACGGCGACAAGGACATTGGCCTGATACTGGCTGACGCGCCCTGCGCGGCTGCAGCAGCATTCACGAAAAACATCGTCAAGGCAGCGCCCGTGCTCATCGGCCGCAAAAGGCTCAGAGACGGCTGCGCACAGGCGGTGCTGGTCAACAGCGGCAATGCCAATGCCTGCACCGGCAGCCGGGGCATGCGGGACGCCGAGGCTTCATGCGCAGCACTGGCGCGGGAACTCGGCATCAGGCAGGGGCTGGTGCTGCCTGGCTCAACCGGCGTTATCGGCGTCCCCCTGCCGGTTGACAAAATCACCTCTGCAGTGCCGCGGCTTGTGCGCGCTGCATCTCCCTCCGGGGCTGCAGACTTCTGCGCCGCCATCATGACCACCGATACCTTTCCCAAAATTGTCGCCCTCGAGGATACGGTAGCCGGCAGACCGCTTCGGGTGTGCGGTATTGCAAAGGGCGCCGGCATGATCATGCCCAACATGGCCACCATGCTGTGCTATATCGTCACGGATGTCGCTATTGACAGGAAACTCCTGTCTGCCGTGCTCAGGCAGCAGGTCGAGCTCACGTTCAACCGTATTACCGTTGACGGCGATATGAGCACCAACGATACGGTTCTCGCCCTGGCAAGTGGAAAATCAAAAATTGATATAAATAAAGTAAATTCAATTACTTATAATATTTTTATAAATATCTTGCATGAAGTTATGAAGCGGCTCGCCACCCTCATCGTCAAAGACGGCGAAGGGGCCACCAAAACGCTTGTCATACAGGTGCGTAATGCGCGCACTGAAGGTCAGGCAAAACAGGCTGCCATGACGGTTGCCAATTCGCCGCTGGTTAAAACCGCATTTTTCGGCCAGGATTACAACTGGGGCCGCATTATGGCGGCTCTTGGCCGCTCCGGCGCGCAATTTGCCATGGACCGGGTCGATATTTTTTTTAATGCGATTCAGAGCGTTAAAAACGGCCAGGGAGTTGAACGCAACATACCGAAGCTTCAAACCGTCATGAAAAAGGGCACGATTGCAATAACCGTTGACCTCAAAGCAGGCGCACAAAGCTGCGAAGTGACGACCTGCGATTTGAGCTACGACTATGTTAAAATCAATGCCGACTACACGACCTGAGGCTTCCTCACCGCAGCCCCGCGCTGACGGTACACCCAGAAGCCCGCAAAAAAAAGGCGCCCATACAGCGGGGCGCCCTGCTTTGTTGTGTCAGAATAAAGACTGCGTGCCTACTTATCCTTAATTTCTTTTTTATCATCCTGCTCGCCGTCTTCCTGTCCGCCGACGGCCTTTTTAAAATTTTTTATCCCCTGCCCCAGCCCTTTCCCGATATCGGGAAGCTTGCCGGCGCCGAAAATAATAAGAACGATAACCAGTATAATGATCATTTCCGTCATGCCGATGCCAAACATGTGTGCGCTCCCGTTAAAAAGAGTAAGTATTGATGAACAATAAAACGATTGGCCGAAAATGGCAAGGAAAAAGGCGGGGGGCGCTCGATCGAGGGCGAGATCATTTTTCATTTTTTCAGAGCCTTTTACACGGGCGGCTTCAGGGTGGCTTTCCCTCGCTCTGTTCTGGCAGGTTGCACCGCCTCTGGGAATAGTCATCCCCCGCTCGCACCGCCCGGGCTGCGCTCACCTGAAGCCACCGTTCACTGCGGGGCTATAAAAATTTAAAAAAAGCTGCGCCGAAATTTCACAAGGCCGGCATAAAGGCACCCCCCCATGGTCGTTGCCAAAATCCATTTGCCCAGTCAATAATCCGGGTTGTCCGCATCGTTGACACCTGTTTGCCGACCATTGATTTTTTTCATCATTATGCATAGAGGGCAAGCGCTGCATGCTGTTTCGCTCCCGGGATAAAACACTGCAGATACAGTGATTTTTTATTTGCATCAGGCGCCTTTATATTCTAATAGAAATTAGAAGCAAAATTTATGTTCATCTTTACGCCCTGTCGTCGTAAGCATGCTATGTTAAAAAATTCAATAAATCACCGCAAACCTTTCATACCCCCCCATAAGGAGATTGACTATGAACAGGTTAAACGAAGAATACAAAAAAGGCTTTGAGCTCGGTCTGAATGCAACGGATGAGCGAGAGAACGTTTTAGATTTGGACATGCTCAACATGTTTCGCACGGACGAGGAAATTCAATCCAGCCAAAGTGAAAACCTGCTTGACACACTCAACATGTTCCGCACCGACGAGGAAAGAAAGGCCCGCCAGCGTGGATATGCGGCCGGAGTCAAGGAGCGGGATTTGCGCAAGCGCGGGATCCGATAGCCGGTTGTGCCCATGCAGCTTTTTTTTCGCTGACTATATCTATGCTGTGGAAACTCGCCCTCATTGCGCTGGTGATTCTCTTTCTTGTAGCCGACTCCATATACCTGTATTTTCGGCTCAAAAAATACTGGCGCCGCGCTACCTGGAACAGGCCGTTCACCAAAAAAAGCAGCTGGGAAATCGGGCTGGCATCCCTTGATATACCTGCCCAGGCCAAGCCGGATGCCTGCACCCGCTCAACGGAAAAAGAAAATTAAAGGCTCCGGAACCGACACTCCCGACAGCTTAAAAAAGCAATATGAAAACCGACGGCTTCATCGTCATACTTGTTATCGTCATCATACTAGCGTGGAACCAGCAGGCCATGGCGCAGCAATCAGACACAGCGCAGAACATATGGTATCAGAACGAAATAAAGCAGCTGCTGCATCAGGATCGCTCTTCACCGCCCCCGCAGCACGCCATAGTTTTCGCGGGCAGCAGCATCTTTCGTCTCTGGGCCGGCCTTGCGCGCGACATGCACCCCCTGCGGGTCGTCAACCGTGCCTTCGGCGGGGCCCGCACCTGGGAAATGCTGCACTATATGGACCGGCTCATCCTGCCGCTGAAGCCGGCCATCATTGTTTTTTACTGCGGCGGCAACGACATAGAATACGGCGCTTCAGCTTCCAGCGTGGTGCAGCGCTTTGCCCAGTTCTGCGCAAGGGCGCATGAAGCGCTTCCGAAGACAAGAATATTCTTTGTTTCGCTGAACAGGGCGCCGCAAAAGTCCGCCAAATGGTCCGTCATCGACGACATCAACCGCCGGGCAGCTGCTCTGTGCGCCCGTGACGAACGAACCGGCTTTATCGATATAAATCCGGGCTTTTTTACAGCTGACGGCAGATGCCGCAGCGAGCTGTACATCAGCGACGGACTGCACTTCATGCCCGAGGCATACCGTGAAATGACCCGGGCTATAAAGCCGGTGCTGGAGAAGGCCTGGGCTGACATCGGCTGAATACTAACCCGTCATAAAAGGAGGCTGTTGCATGAAATGGACTTGCACGATTTGCGGCTATAGCTACGATCCCCAGACCGGCGATCCCGATAACGGCATTGCGCCGGGCACGGCCTTTGAAGATCTGCCCGCCGACTGGGTCTGCCCGGTGTGCGGCGCCGGCAGGGACCAGTTCGAAAAAGCCGCCTGAGGCGGGCCCTGTTGTCAATGCACAGCCTCCCCGACCGACGGGAAGGCTTCTTTGATTGCGAAAACTGAACCCGGGCGTACGAACCTGCACACTCCCCGTCAGGAACGGCCTCAACGTATCGCCCAGGCTCCCTGTATACGGCCGGGTCGGCTGATTTGAATGAAGCGCGATTTTATGCTACCTGCAAACAAGGGGTTTCGTAATCCAACGTACTGGCGCCATGAACGGCAAGAACCTGATCATTGCGGCCCTTTACTTATATGCGGCCATGCCGCTGACTGCGGCGGCCGCGCCGCAGTGCAGGCCCGACCCCTTTGCAGCGCTGGATCACGACTATGTGCTTATCGGCCTGGGCGACAGCCTGACCCAAGGCACGATGGATGCCGCCGATAACAGCCTCAACACCCCCCATGCCTATCTACAGAGAGTGCACGACAGCCTTGCGGCGGTTCTCGATATAGCGCTCTCACAGCCCCTTCTGGACCTTGAGGAAAAGCGCATCGCCCCGTTCGATCTCCCCACCAATCTCGGCATCGACGGCTCTGATGTGTTCACGATGGACGGCCTATCCTATTACAAGCGCACAGGCTCCCTCAGCAACCGGCGAAGCCGGCGGTATCTCTGTAACGGCCTGCTGCCCTGGCGGCTTCGTGACAGGTACGACAATACGCTGTACCCCTACAACCTGCTGTGCGGCGGCCCGGCCTCGCAGCTGGACAGCGCAGCCTGGCTGCTGCATTTTCTGCAGCGCCGCAAAGCGGGCCGGGGAATATTCATTGTGTGGATCGGCAACAATGATTCATCAAGCGCTGCCCTGGGCTACGGCACGCACAATCCCGTTTTTGCGCCCCTGCCCTACAGCATCATAGAAAGCCGGCTCAGGCCGGGCATCGCTGCTGTGCTTGGCTGGGCGCAAAAAGGGGGCCTCATCTCATTTGAACCATATACGCCCGCTTCGATCGAGCGCAACCTCACCGACGCGTCCGACTTTGCAGCCCAGTTCGAGCATGTCCTCTCACGCCTGGAAACCGATGTTCCGGGCCTGTATGACCGAAACGATGTTTTTATCTGCACCCTGCCCTATTACAGTTCGGTGGGCTATCTGTTTGACTCCGACGACCTCGAGTTTTACCTCGGCCAGCTCGACCCCTCCTACCGCGTGCCGCCGTCATTTGCCCGGGCTGCTTTGCCGGGGGAGCCGGTCACTGATTTTACCCGCGGCGACCGGGTCAACCTCATCACCTTTATGTGCATGTACGGCCTGCTGGCAACGGGCGCGGATGCTGCAACCGTCAACCGGGTGCTCGAAACCGACGGCGGGCAAAATGACGGCCTGGTGCTGTCAGAAAACGAACAGGCCGTCATACGCAGCCGCATCGACGAGTTCAACAGCGCCATCAGGCAGGCGGTGCAGAAACGCTCGGGCAGTATCCGCCTGATAGAAACCGGGCCCTGGTTGAATGATATTCTGACCGGCGCCGAACCTTTCCAAATCGACGAAAAGCGCCTCACCCGCAAGTGGGTACGCGGCAGCAGCTTCACTCTCGACGGCGTGCACCCGGGCTACACGGGCCAGGCGGTCATCGCCAATAAAATCACGGAAAGCATCAACGCCGCCCTGGGCCTTGCGCCCCCGCCGGCAGACCTCTCCGCAATAATGGCCGCTGATCCCTATATCGACCATGACGGCGACGGCTGGGCCCCCGGACCAACCTATGCTGCATCGGGCATGACGGGCATTCTGTTTCTGTTCAGGGACCCCGACGACGCAGATCCCGAGGCCATGCCCGCGCTGCCGGCCGATATCTGGTGGCTCATTTCCGACGCGATTTTAAAGCTGCTGTGATCGGGTGCAGTGCGGGCCGGTGCCAGGGCACATGACTTTT
>JAFGCP010000355.1 GCA_016932595.1 Deltaproteobacteria bacterium | reverse complement strand
TATATATAAGGTATCAAGTATTGCGCGTCAAGGCGAATAGCGGCATAAAATATGGTGCAGCAGGGCGGCAGCTCTCATTGGGTACGATATAGCCCGGGTTCGGCAGCTTTATGAAACGGCGGTGTAGACTGCGATAAACCTGTCTATGAGGCTTTGAATAAGCATTTCTGCTGTTTGCAGGTCATCCTGCGATGCAAACTCGGACTCGAGGCTCACCAGTATTTTATCAAACCGCGACACGGGCACGCCCCAGCGCTGCTCGTACTCAATGCGCGCCACATGGTATTCGGCTGCCGAGAAATAGTATTTGCCGAGGCGGTTTTCTGCCGCCTTGAAACGCCAGTTCTCCTTAAGCCTGAAAAAATCCGCAAGAACAGCCAGAGCGGCAGGATTGCCAAGCCGCTTTTCCTTGATGCTGTCGCCGATGGTGTTTTCAACATGCTTGAAAAACTCTTTCACAAGATCGATGTCGGTTATCGTGAGGCCGTACAGATACCAGTCGGATGTCGCATCGACAACAGCGCGCTGCTGGGCGGTGGAGAAGCAGGAATACCCCGGGCAGAAATGGCCCGAGCAGATTTCCGCGCCGTAGAAGCAGTGGTCGCGCAGGTCGCGGCCCCCCGTGACCATGGGATGCAGCATGCACCCCACGCGGCAATGCTCAGGGTCGATGAAGCCGATGAACTCGCAGTTGTAAATCGTTTCAAAAAGCTTTTCATTTTTAATGCCGGCTTCGCGCAGTTCGCGGTAGCGGTCAAAATCAGCATGCTCCGAAGTCTGGAAGGGCGCAAAAAGTGCGGTCTGCAGTTCAAGTATTTCCTTAATGTCTGCCCGGGAATGGTTTTTCCAGTTATAGAGGCCGCAACAGGCGCCGCAGGATTTGCCCTTATCGGGCTGGCAAAGATGAATGGGATGATGGGAAGTACTTGGCACAGAAAGGTCCTTTCATCTAGGAATGTTCGGGCCGGATAAGAAGGCAAGTGTCCCTGTGAGAATGGCTGAAAGATAAGTTTTTTTAGATGGTTTCATTGTATTCCTGATACATGGCTGCAAGGCCCTGTTGTATGTTTCTCGGGGTAAACTGAAAGCTTTCAGTGAATTTGGTGATGAGCAGGGAGGCATCACGGGGCCGCCGGGCTATGGTAGCCGCGTCATCCATGCTGCAGGGTTTGAGCAGGCTTACAGGCAGGTTGAAAATAGAGGCCAGTTTTACGGCAAAGCCGTATCTGCTTATGGTTTCGGGGCCTGCCAGGTGAAATATATCGCCGGGACTGCCGTGCAGGGCAGCATGCTCAAGGCCGCAGGCTGTATCAAGCACATAGGTAGGAGTTCGGATCTGATCTGTAAAAAGAGAAATCTCCTGCCCAAGGGACAGCTTATCTATGAGCTGATCGCAAAATGATGCCCCGGAACCTGTGCTTAAACCATACTGGAGGGTTATGCGTACAATTAATGAATTTTCCTTCTGATTCAGGCAAAGTTTTTCAGCTTCCACCTTTGTGCGGGCATACTGGTTTATGGGATTGACGGGATCAGCTTCGGTATAGTTTCCGAGCCTGCCGTCAAAGACGAGGTCGGTTGAAATAAAAACAAAGCGGCTGCCGATGGCACTGGCTGCCTCGAGCATGTTCTGCGTGCCCGTGCAGTTGATGTCCCAGGCCTCCTGGGGTTTGTTTTCACAGGTATCCGGCGCAGACATTGCCGCCCCGTGTATGATATGCGTGGGCCGCACTGCATGAATTGCCTCATGAACCTGCCTGCGGTCGGTTATATCAAGAGCAATGCTGCTGCAGCCGGGCAGGCAAAAAAGGTGTGAGCGGTATGCCCCGACAACCGTGAAGCGCGGGGCAAGATGTCGGCATATCCTGCTGCCGACAAAACCACTGGCGCCTGTGATGAGAAATACCGGTGTGGAATCAGTTTTCATGGCTGTCAGAGGCTGAATGTCTGCAGGTCATAGGCAATCTCGCAGGGACCGTCAAATTCCTGCCGCAGCGGGGCCAGGAGGTCATGCCGGTCGCAGGCCGGATACAAGTGGGTGAGCACCAGGCTTTTGCACCCTGACTCACGGGCGATGCGGCCTGCAAGCGAGGGGGTCAGATGCCCTGCAACCTTGCAGCCTTCAGGGCATGAGCATTCCAGCAAAACCTTAGCAGCATTTTTTGAAATATCTATAATTCCTTCACAATAATCTGTGTCGCCTGAATAGACCAGTGCCTGGTTTGTATCGTCCTCAATGCGCACGGCAATGCAGGCATTGCTGTGCTTCACTGTTGCGCTTTGAATGGAAAAGCCTTTGAAGAGATGTTTTTCACCGGCTGTTTCAATCCAGTGTATTGTAAAGAGCTCCGGCTCGATCCAGTTCCCGTGTACACGCTTGAGATTTTCATACCACTGTAGAAGCCCCGGCGGCCCCATGACTGTCAGGTCACGGCTGCGCAGGAGCTCCGGGCCGTATTTTGACGCGAAGAGAAAGGGGCAGAAATCCGCTGTGTGGTCCAGGTGAAAATGGGAATAGATGATCATGTCAATATCGCTGATCAGGGTGTCTGCTGCCAGAAGCTGCCGCAGCGTGCCCGGCCCGGTATCGCACAGTATGGTCGAATCTGCTGTTTTAACCATCACGCAGGGCGATGCCCGGAGCTGCGACGGCACGCAGGTCCCTGAACCGATAATGGTTATGTCCATGTTTTTTGCACCTCGTGAAAATATATGCTAGTAGTAATCCAGCGGCTGCATGAAGTCAACAGAAAGGCGGGATTCAGGGCTTTGAAGAATATTTCTTTACAGCCCCATATTTCACTTGACATGAGCGGAGACTTATTTATTCTAGCGTAAAATCAGGTGGTAGCCATGGAAGCCGGGCATACGATCTATTAACACATACGAGATAGGGCGCGCTATGTACCAGGAGGAACTGAAGTATACCAAGACCCATGAGTGGGTGAAGATGTACAAGAATCATATCGCCCGCGTCGGGGTTACCGAGCATGCGCAGAATCGTTTCGGCAAGGTGCTGTTCGTGGAGCTGCCTGAAGTTGACGGCGAGCATGAGCAGTTTGATTCTTTCGTGGTGATTGAAGCCGAGAAAATGCTCTCCGAGGTGTATGCGCCCCTCAGCGGCAAAGTCGTTGAGGTAAACGAGGAGCTTGATGAGGATCCCACCATTATCAACCATGATCCCTATGGCGACGGATGGCTGGTGGAACTTGATATAAGCCACTTGGATGAGCTGGAGAACCTGATGGATTATGAAGAGTATGAGCGCTTTCTTGCCGATGGCGGCGACGACGACTGAGGCGGGGGTGTAAAAAAGCACAAGGGCTGCTGAGCGATCAGCAGCCCTTTTTTGTGGACTAGAGTTTTTTTATGCAGTAGCCTTTTAAAAAAACATCTTCCGAAAATGAAAATCCTATCCGTTCGCCCTGAGCCTGTCGAAGGGCTGCTAACCGTTCATGGTTCTCTCCTTTGTCAGACTCTGGACTCACCACGAACGGCTGCGGCATGCATGTAAAATGAAGCTATAAATAAAGAACAATATACTAAAAGCCCGCCCAGGTGAT
Source organism: Deltaproteobacteria bacterium (assembly GCA_016932595.1). Taxonomy (GTDB): domain Bacteria; phylum Desulfobacterota; class WTBG01; order CAIYCZ01; family CAIRTM01; genus CAIWCT01. Next base: position 1,999 of record JAFGCP010000355.1, on the reverse strand, counting down.
GAAGGGGTCTATGTCCTCGCGGCTGGAGCGGAAGGCGTTCACGGGGAATTCGGGGTCAGGGTAGCCAAGCGCTATGGAGAGCAGGGTTTCATGCTGGTCCGGGTCGATGCCCAGGCAGGCATTGATGGCGTCGCCGTAGTAGAGCGTCAGCGCTATGGCGCAGGTGCCAAGGCCCCGGCCATGGGCCGAGAGCATGAGGTTCTGGGCAGCCATGCCGATGTCCATATACCTTGATTTCGGCAGGCTTGGATGCATGGTGATGAAAACAACCACGGGCGCTCCGTAGAACCGGAAGCTGCCGCTTTCGATGAAGCTTTTGTTGTCGCCGTCAAGGGAGCTTATGACGGGCCGCAGCTGCCGGAACAGCTTTTTTGTCCGGTCGACATACTCCGGCGGAATGGTTTTGCCTTTCGACGGGTCATAGCTAGTCTGCTTCAGCCGGCGGGCCTCCTCTATTTTTTCGCACAGCCCCTGCAGGGCAGCCCCTGTTACGACATGAAAATGCCAGGGCTGCTGATTTGATGAGGACGGCGCCCAGTGGGCATCGATCAGGATTTCTTTTATTACCGCTTGGGGAACCGGCTGCTCAAGAAAGCCGCGTATGGTTTTTCGCCCGCTCAGGGCATCATGTATTTCCATCGCTCTCTCCTTGTCTATCAGCTGTTTGGCTTGCCGTCAGCTAAAGCTTCCACCAGCTTTGTATAACATTCCTCGACCTCCAGAAGCCGCTTTTCGGCATTGCTGACAAAAAGGCCGACTTCGCCTATTTCGTCCCGCAGCGTGTTGAAATCCAGACTGTCTTTTTCCAGCGATGCGGCAATATTCTGTATTTTATGGATCAGCATATTGGTTGAGGCCATATAAAACTGGCATTCTTCATAATCCTTTTTTATTATGGATAGAAGATTTTTTTTCAGCTGTGTCGGTATGCCGGCCATGGGTGCTCCTTATGGTTATAATGCTTGATTAAATGAAAGCGGGATACTATATATATCGATACCCCGAGATGTGGCAAGCATAAAATAAGCACTAAGAGAGCGATGAGGAGGGCATATGGCACTGAAAAGCGCGTATGAAGCAGCACTGGAAAAAATGAAGACTATGGGGATCGACGATGCGCAGAACCTCAGTGATGAGCAGAAGGACCGCATCGCGGAGATCAGGAACCAGTACGACGCTAAAATAGCCGAGAAAAAGATTCTTTTGAAGCATGAGGAGAATCTGCCTGATGAAATAGCGTTTCTCGAGCGCGAGCGGGAACGCAGGATTGAAGACGTCTACAGCGAGAACAAAAAATAGAAAGCAGGTTCTGAATTGGATGTAATAACTGTACGCGGCGGCAGGCCGCTAGCAGGCGAGGTGGCGGTCAGCGGGGCGAAAAATTCCGCCCTGTGCATCATGCCTGCAACGCTGCTGACCGGCGGCACGCATAGACTGCGGGGAGTTCCACCCCTTCGTGACATTCTAACGATGAAGCGCCTGCTCGGGCACCTGGGCGCGGAAATATCAGGCGCCGACGATATGGTCTTTATGACGGACACCGTCTCATGCCTTGAGGCCCCCTATGAGCTGGTGTCGACCATGCGCGCTTCCTTTCTTGTGCTGGGGGCGCTGCTTGCCCGTTTCGGCAAAGCCCGGGTTTCGCTGCCCGGGGGCTGCGCCATCGGCGTGCGGCCCGTCGATCTGCATATCAAGGCCCTGGAGGCCATGGGCGTCGAAATCAGTATCGAAGAAGGCTATGTCACTGCCTCCTGCCGCGGGCTGCATGGCGCGCATATCATTTTCAATATGCCAACGGTGGGCGGCACCGAGCATATCATGATGACGGCCACCCTTGCCCGGGGCACAACCATTATTGAAAATGCAGCCCGGGAGCCGGAGATAGTGGATCTGGCCGCTGCGTTGAGATCAATGGGCGCGCGCATACAGGGCGACGGCACATCGACGATTACCATAGAAGGCGTCTCGTCCCTGAGCCCGCTCGACTATACCGTCATGC